>JBEIGR010000106.1:0-12040 GCA_040381795.1 Verrucomicrobiaceae bacterium
CCCGTACCGTCTCGTGCTCGGCGACGCGATCGTCGGGCAATACTGGACCTGCCTACGCAGTGACATGCTTCTCAAAGCCAACGTCCGCACAGGGGCCACCGCCTTCGATCATCAGCCCGACTGGGCGGAGATTGTGCGCCTCCAGGTGACGGAACCGGAGCAGGAACTGGGGCGACCCTTTGACCTCATCCAGTTCAACTGGGGCCAGCACGCTCTGAAATGGATGCAGGGGAAAGAATACTCGAGGGAGCCAAAGGAAGGCTACACACGTTGCATCCCGCTGGAGCGCCACGGCGCGGAACTGGAGAAGCTCGTCATGGAATTGAAGAAGACCGGGCGGCCCCTGATGTGGGCCACCACCACCTCTGCGAACAATGAGAGCAAGCCTGACGACGCGGAGGCCTACAACGCCGTCGCCCTGCAAGTCATGCACAAACACCAGATCCGAGTGAACGACCTCTATCGTTTCGTGAGACAAAGCCAGTTGCCCATGCAAGGATGCCATTTTCCCCGCGCGGCCTCCGAGCGACTCGGCAATCAAGTCGCCGGGCAGCTACTTGATGCCGCTTCCGGAAATTGACTTCATTCCTCTGGCAGTCCTCACCACCCTAGACTTGCGCCAACAATGGCCCTCCCGTCGATCCGCACCATCATGAAACACCTCCTCATCAGCACACTCCTCCTCGGTAGCCATCTCCTCGCCGCCGAACCGCAGCGATATGACCTCGCCAAACGAGCGAGCGAGATCGACCCGCGGGCAAAGGAGCACCCGGCGATCAAGTTCACCTTCATGGATGACAAGGGCAAACCCGCTGACCTCCAGCATGCCGTGGTGGACACCCGCGTGCCTTCGCAGGGCAAGCTCGTGATCTGGCTCATGGGTCACAATCAAGGGCTGTTTGAGCGCATCGCGAGCTACGGCTATCACGGCATCCAGCCGCATTACTCGAACGGCTGGTTCGCAGGTCTCACCAAGACGCAATACGAGGACGGCAGCGGCACGGCGATCGGGAAAGTCCGCCTGGAAGCCGCGACGGGCGAGGATTTCAGCCCGCTGGTGAGCATCCCGAAACCCGATGGCATGATGGAACGATCCTTGCAGTTCGTGAAGTGGCTGGCGAAGGAGAATCCGGACGGAAAATGGGAGCAGTTCCTCACTGAAGACGGCAGCGGCCTGCGCTGGGAAAAAGTCATCATGAGCGGCATTTCGCATGGCAGCACCACAGCGGCCCGTTTTGCCATGCATCAGAAGGTGGACCGCGTGGTCATGTTCTCCGGCCCGCGTGATAACACCGAGACCTGGCAAGGTGCCGCCTCCGCCACGCCATCGAACCGCTTCTTCGGCTTTTCCCATGTGCTCGATGGGGGCTGGGTCGCGGATCACTACTGCCGCTCCTGGCAATTGCTGAAGCTGCACGATCACGGTCCCATCGTGAACATCGACTCCGCCAAGCCGCCCTATGGCAACACGCGCCGCCTCATCACCAACATCGACGTCAAGAACAACGCCGGGCGCGCCCACACCATTGTCGTGCCCGGCAGTAAGGACGCGATGGGCCAGTGGATCTACGACGAGGTCTTTCGCTACCTCTTCACCCATCCCGTGGATCAAAGCGGCCCCGCCGTGCCGATGGATGCCGACTGCGAGATGGTTCAGCAGCCGAAGTGATGGCGAAAACCAGGAATCAAGACTCCAGAACCATGAAACACGCCCTCACCGTTGCCTGCATCTCTTTGAAAGCAGCTTGGCAGGCCGTCTTCCTTCGCTCGGCTCTCACCGCCCTGCTGCTCGCGCCACTCGTAGCGCTTCACGCCGCTGACAGCGCTCCCATTCCTGGATCGTGGAGCGACGACTTCTCTGACGCGGCTGCCTTTGCTGTGAACTGGCGGCCCTATGGCTTTCTCGCTACCGGGATTGATGCCAAACATCCGCTCGGCAAGACCGTCAGCGGCAAGGACGCGCGTCCCGATTGGTGGCAGATCGTGGATGGGGCCTTACGCGGGCAGTGTTTCCCAGAGGAAAAGCATCCGCCCGGTCTGCGCCGGGCCATCAGCGGGAAAGACATTCGCGTGAGCTGTCGATTCAAACTCGCAACCGAAGGGCAAATGGGCATCAGCATCGGAGGGCCGAATCCAGTCGTGGAGAAAGATTTCAACGTCGCCGGGCTTCACATCCGTCCTGACCGAATCACCGCGTGGGACAACGATGTCCTGCACCCGAAAGGCTCTCCCGAGGCTGCCGAGTTGAAAAAGCAGGGTATCTGGAACCGCAAGTTCATCTATGCCAAGACAGAGAAGATCCGCATCGATCCGGACATCTGGCACGATCTTGTGCTCGAACTGGAAGGCAAAGAACTCCGCGCCATCATCGATGGAAAACTCGTGCTCACCTACACCACGCTTTGCGGTGACGTGCCCAAACACGACATCGGTCTTCAGCCCGGCGGCAAAAGTGATTCCCCGCTATCAACCTGGTTTGATGACATCCGCGTCGCACCGCTGCCGTAACGAAGTGAAAATGTTCAATGAAACCCACACTCCTCCTCACTGCCCTGCTGCTCGCGCCACTGGCCGCGCTTAACGCCGCCGACGCTCCGCCCAGGGAACAAAAACTCGCACCCGAGCACCGGAAGTATGAGCTTCCCGTCGAACCCGACGAAAACGTCGCCTATGGCACGCATCGCATGCAGGTGATCTATTTTTGGCGGGCGAAGTCCAAGCAGCCCACGCCGCTGCTCGTTTACATCCATGGCGGTGGCTGGCAGGGCGGGGATCGCTCAGTGGCTCGAAGCATGATCCTGCCAGCACTCAATGCCGGCATCTCGGTGGCCTCCGTCGAATACCGCACCATCAAGGATTCCACCGCCGACGGACTAGTGCCGCCAGTGAAGGGACCGATGCTCGACTGCGCCCGCGCCCTCCAGTTCTGCCGCAGCAAGGCGAAGGAGTGGAATCTCGACAAAACCAAGGTCGCTCTCTCCGGCGGGTCCGCCGGTGCCTGCACGAGCCTCTGGCTGGCCTTTCACGATGAGATGGCGGACCCAAACAGCCCTGATCCCATCGCCCGCGAGTCCACTCGCGTGCTTTGCGCCGCGGTGTCCGGTGCCCAGACCACGCTCGATCCTCACCAGATGCGTGAGTGGACGCCCAACAGCAAATACGGCTCGCACGCCTTCGGCATCGCCTGGGATGCGAAGAAGAAAATCTCGTCCTTCCAGATGTTTTACGATGCCCGTGAACGCATCCTGCCGTGGATCAAAGAATACTCGCCCTACGAACTCGTCAGCCGAGGCGATCCGCCCGTGGGCCTCTTTTACAGCGCCCCGCCCAACCTCGGTCACGACGAAAAAGACCCCACCCACACCGCGAACTTCGGCGTGAAGCTCAAAGAACACTGCGATGCCCACCAAGTCCCCTGCGACCTCGTTTATCCAGGCGCACCAAACGTAAAGCACGCCACCGACAGCGATTACATCAAGGCCCACCTGCGGCCGGAGTTGAAGTGAAGACCTCAAACCGTAGCCCCAGCCTGAAAATGAAACGCCACCTTGCTGCCACCTTGTCGTTGGTGTCACTCGCCGCCTTGCAACTCGCATGTTCGGCCATGGTGCATGCCGATGAGATCATCCTAGCCGGTGGCGACGAGGTTTTCATCGTGGACGCGACGGAGGCAGCCGCGGGCAAGGCGAACAAACTCTGGCGCTGGAATGCGCAGGAAGTGGCGGATGTGCCGGAGGCGGCGCGGCGGGATTTTCATCACATGGATGAGTGCAAGGCGGTGGAGCAGGGCGCGAAGCTGCTGGTGTGCGCCTCGAACGGCGGCTGTGCGTTGATCGAGCGGGCCACGAAACGCGTGCTGTGGCGGGCGAGGTCGCGAAATGCGCACTCGCTCGATCTGCTGCCGCATGATCGCGTGGTGGTGGCCAGTTCGCTGAGCGGCGATCATTTGGAGGTCTTCGATTTGAAAGGCGCGGGGGAACCGATTTTCAAAACACCGCTGCGTTCCGCGCATGGCGTGCTGTGGGATGAGGCGCGGCAGTGCCTTTGGGCTTTGGGGTTCGATGAACTGCGCTGCTACACGCTGGCGGAATGGGGCACGGCCACGCCGTCACTGAAACTCAAGAGCTCGAACAAGCTGCCGGATGCCGATGGCCATGATCTGCGCCCCGTGCCCGCCAGCGCGGACCTGCTGCTCACCACCGAGCATGGCGTGCATCTGTTTGATCGCGACAAAGCGACCTTTCGCCCGCATCCCACGCTGAAGGACCACGCGAAGGTGAAGTCAGTGGACATTCATCCAGTGACTCACCGAGTTGTTCTCAGCACTTGGGGCGCGATGTTGCGTCTTTTCGTGCCAGAAGGAAAAATCACCTTCCAAGACGACCGTCCTTACAAAGCCCGCTGGCTGCCCTAATTCTATGAAACCCACCCTCACACTGCTCTCCGCTCTTTTTCTCACGTCGCTCCTGCCGGTCACCGCGGCGGAATTGAAGCTCGCCTCCGTCCTGGCGGATCACATGGTTCTGCAGCGCGACAAACCCGTCGCCGTGTGGGGCTGGGCGGATGCGGGCGAGAGCGTGACCGTCTCCTTCGCAGGGCAGTCGAAATCCGCGACCGCGGCTGCCGATGGCAAATGGTCGCTGAAGCTCGATGCCATTGCGGCTTCCGCAGAGCCGCGTGTGCTCCTCGCAACTGGCAAAGACGGGCGCAAGGTCGAGGTGAAGGACGTGCTCGTGGGTGAGGTGTGGCTCGGCTCCGGCCAGTCAAACATGGCGATGACGGTCGCGGGTTGTTACCACTTCGATGAAGAGAAGGCGGCGGCGAAGTTCCCTCTCATCCGTCATTATCGCGAAAGCTCCGGCCCGGCTGAGAAACCGCAGGCCGAGGGCAAAGGCGCATGGCAGGAATGCACGCCGGACGCCGTCGGGGGCTTCTCTGCGGCGCTGTATTTCTTCGGTCGCGAGATTCACAAAGAGGTCGGGGTGCCTGTTGGCCTCATCAACACGTCGGTGGGCGGCACGCCGATCGAATCCTGGGTCGCCGCCGAGGTGCAGTCCTCCGATCCCGACACGAAGGCGAACTACGACACGCGCTTGGAAGCACACCGGAAGTTCGATCCGGCGCAGGCACCCGCTTTGCATCAAAAGCAGCTCGCCATCTGGAAAGCCGCGTCCGAGAAAGCGAAAGCCAATGGCACGCCCTTCGTCACCCCGCCGCCGAAGGACCCGCTCGCGATGTGGAAGCTCAAAGGCGGCCCATCCGGCCTCTTCAATGGCAAAGTCGTCAACCTCGTGCCCTACACGCTGCGTGGCATGCTGTGGTATCAAGGCGAAGGCAACGCTGGCAACCCCGGCCTCTACCACAAGCAGCTCACGCAACTCGTCACGAGCTGGCGCACGCTGTGGAATGACGAAGTGCCCTTCGCGTGGGTGCAGCTCCCGAACTACACCTCGCCCGGTGAAGGCTGGCCGCGTGTGCGTGAATCCATGCTCAAAACGCTCGCCCTGCCGACGACCGGCATGGCCATCACCATCGACCTCGGCGATGCAAAGGACATCCATCCGAAGAACAAGCAGGATGTCGGCAAGCGCCTCTCCTACTGGGCGCTGGGCACCGTCTATGGCAAAAACGTCCCCGCCATCAGCGGTCCGCTGCCCGCAGGCTCGACCACAAAAAGCAATGCGATCACCGTTTCATTTCATCACACCAATGGCGGCCTCAAATCCATCACCGGCGGCCCGCTCACCGGCTTCCAGATTGCCGGAGCCGATCAGCAATGGAAGCCCGCTGAGGCCAAAATCGTCGGCGAGACCGTCGTCATCAGCAGCGCCGAAGTCGCGCAGCCCGTGGCCGTTCGTTACGCCTGGAAAGACTGGCCCGACTACAGCCTCGCCAATGGCGCGGGCCTGCCTGCCTCACCTTTCCGCACGGATGACTGGCCGGTGCCGACGGTGAAGAAGTGAACCAAGCCATCCCGATGAAGCGCTTTCTCGCACTCTCCATGGGCCTGCTGCTCGCGCCGGTGGCGGTCCTCGCTCAGGACAAAGCCGCAAAACCCAGCGAAGGGCCGCCGCCTTATCCGCTGCCACCTCCCACCCTGGCGAATGTCCGCTACGGACCGCACGAACGGCAGGTCTTGGATTTTTGGCAGACTCAGAAGACGACGAATCACGCGCCCCTTTTGTTTTATATCCACGGCGGCGCATGGAACTACGGCGACAAAGACACCATCACCCGAGGCATCAACGCCCAGCAGATTCTCGACGCGGGCATCTCGGTGGTTTCGATCAACTATCGCTACATCCGGCAGGCCGAGGCGGAAGGAGTGAAGCCACCAGTCATCGGCCCGCTGCACGACGCCGCCCGTGCGCTGCAGTTTGTCCGCAGCAAGGCCGCCGAGTGGAAACTCGACAAAACGCGCGTGGGTGCCTTCGGTGGATCGGCGGGCGGCGCTTCCAGCCTTTGGCTTGCGTTGCACGCCGATCTTGCGGACCCGAAGAGCAGCGATCCCATCGCACGGGAGTCCACCCGCCTCACCTGCGCGGCGGTGCTCAGCGCCCAAACGACGCTCGATCCTCAGCAAGTCGTCAGTTGGATTCCCAATACCGTGGGTTACGGCGCACACGCCTTCGGCATTAAACAAGACCGGACCCGCAAACTGAGCATGCTCCAGGTTTACATCACCGACCGCGAGACATTCCTGCCTTGGATCGCCGAGTATTCGCCCTACGCGCTGGTGAGTCAGGACGACCCGCCGCTCATGCTCTACTACCGGCGAGCCCCGGAGCCGCCCGGCCAACCCGTGAAAGACACCTCCCACACCGCGAACTACGGCGTGAAATTTGCCGAGCACTGCAAGGAGGCGGGCATCGACTGTCTCTTCATCCACCCGGACGTTCCAGGGTTTAAGGAGCACTCAATTGAAAAGTATCTCATCCAAAAGCTCTCGCGCGGCACTGACTCGAAGTAGGACCATGAAAGGCATTCTCACACCCCTTGCCGCATTGCTGCTTGCGCCGCTAGCTGCGCTTCACGCTGCCGACACTCCGGCCAAGCCCAAAGCCGACACGCCGCCTGAGTTTGTCGCCATCACCGATGATCCCAAGCTGCCGCGCGTGCTGCTGATGGGCGACTCGGTGTCCATCGCGTATGCGCTGGAAGTGCGTAAGCTGCTCGCTGGCGTGGCGAACGTGCATCGCGTGTCCGCGAACTGCGGCTCAACGAAAGTGGCGGTCGGTTACTATGGACTCAAACGTTGGCTGCCGGACGTGAACGAGAAATGGGACGTCATTCACTTCAATCACGGCCTGCATGACCTCTCGTATCGTTTCGCCGATGATCGCGACAAGAACGAGAAGGGCGAATACGCCTCGCCGGCGAACGGCGGGCATCAAAACGTGCCGCCAGAGGTCTATGAGAAGAACCTGCGGCAGATCATCGCACGGCTGAAGCAAACCGGGGCCAAGCTCATCTTTGCCAGCACCACGCCCGTGCCGGAAAGCGATGCCGCGAAGTATGTGAAGGACTCTGAGCTGCCCTACAACGAGATCGCGAAAAAGGTCATGAACGAGGAAGGCGTGACCTGGAACGACCTCTGGTCGCTGGTGAACCCCCGCCAAGCGGAGCTGCAAATCCCGCGCAATGTCCACTTCCAGCCCAAAGGCTCGTCCGTGATGGCGAAGCGGGTGGCGGAGACGATTCGTGCGGCGCTGCTCAAAGATGGGAAATGATCAAATTCGTTCTCCTGCCCCCATTTTTCTGCCTATTTCAAGTCTCATGAACCGCCGTCGCATTCTTCAACTCGCTACTTTGGCTCCTCTCGGAGCTGCCACGGTGCACGCTGCTTATTCGCCACTCCCGAGCACGGGCAAAGCACGCTTCACGCCGACGCTGAACGCGTATTCCTTCCTCGAACAGCTCAATGCGAACATCGCCGATCCCACGACAGGCATTGACCTCTTCGGCGTGTGCGATTTCTGCGTGAAGCATGACATTGAGGCGGTGGATCTCACGGGCTACTTCTTCCCTGGCTATCCGAAAGCACCGTCGGACGATTACATCGCCCGCATCAAGCGCTACACGCATGATCGCGGCATCACGATCAGCGGCACGGGCGTGAAGAACGACTTCGCCACGGCGGACAAGGCCGTGCGTGCCGAGGGCGTGGCTTTGACGAAGCTCTGGATCGAGGTCGCTGCGCGGATCGGTGCGTCGGTGGTGCGTGTGTTTGCCGGTCCGCAGCAAAAGAATGCGAAGGACTGGCAGGGCGCCGCCGGTGGTGCCTCGCGTGACGAGGTGGAGAGGTGGATGGCCGAGGCGCTGCGCGAATGCGCCGAGCATGGCGAGAAGTTCGGGGTCATCATCGCCGTGCAGAATCATGGCGACTTCCTCAGCACCGGCCCGGAGCACGTCAGTCTGCTGAAGCGCGTTGATCACGCCTGGTGCGGTGCGCTTGTGGACACCGGCAAATACTTCACCGCTGACCCGTATGCCGACATCGCCCTGATGGTGCCGCACGCGGTGAACTGGCAGATCAAGGAAACGCTCGGCAGCAGCCTCAAAACTCCGCCCACCGATTACAAGAAGCTCGCGAAGATCATCCACGACGGCGGCTATCGCGGCTTCGTGCCCATCGAAACGCTCGCCATGGGCCGCAAGGACTACGATCCCGCCGCCGAAGTCGTGAAAGTGCTCGCAGCCATGCGTGCCGCGATCGTGGAGTTGAAGTGACACGCCGTTTCCGCATCCTCTTCCAATCATGAAACTCATCGTCTTGCTCCTTGCGGCTCTCGTTTGCCCGATCTTTGCCGCCGAACCCATCCGCGTGCTCGTGTGGGACGAGCAGCAGCCGCAGCAAAAGGAGGGCTACGGTGAAAAATTCCTCGGCGAGACCATCGCCGCGCATCTGGCGAAGTTGCCGGGGCTCTCGGTGAAGACGGCGAAGCTCGATGAGGCGGATCAAGGCCTTTCCGATGCCACGCTGGATGCCACCGATGTGCTCATCTTCTGGTGTCATCGCCGCGTGAAAGATCAGGACGATGCCCGCATGGAGGCCGTCGTGAAACGTGTGATGGAGGGGAAAATCGGCTTCATCGGCCTGCACTCCACGCATTGGGGCAAGCCCTTCGTTCGGCTCATGCAGGAGCGGGCCAAGGCGGATGCGGTCAAGGCATTGCCTGAAGCCGAGCGTGCCTCGGTGAAGTGGGAATTCCTCAATGATGCCCCGTATTACAAGGGCGTCGGCCGGGCCGCCCGCGTCACCCCCTTTGTCGAGAAAGGCGAGGGCAATGTGTGGAAGCTCACCCTGCCAGCGTGCGTCTTCCCCGTGTATCGCAATGACGGTATGCCCTCGCATGTGACTACACTGCTGCCGCAGCATCCCATCGCCGCCGGACTGCCTGCGCATTGGGACATCCCGCGCACGGAGATGTATGGCGAGCCCTTCCATGTGCCGCCGCCCGACGAGGTCGTGTTCGAGGAAAAGTGGGACAAGGGCGAGCACTTCCGCAGCGGCTGCGTGTGGCAGGTCGGCAAGGGCCGCGTGTTCTACTTCCGCCCCGGCCACGAGACCTATGGCATCTTCCAGCAAGCCGAGACGCTGCGCGTGATCGAAAACGCGGTGCGGTGGCTGGGTGGTGCGGTAAAATGATTCCACTGCACGACGTTGCATTGCCGTTGGCGAAGATCACTCTGCGGCGTTGAATGTCTCCTCTCATGTCACGCTGCTTGTTTCTAATCTCGCTCACTCTCTTCACCTCGCTCACGCTCGCGGCTGAGTCATCCGCTTTGGACTGGATGCCGCAGGTGGAGGATCGCACGGCGCTGGGGTGGGTGGATGGGCCGCCAAGGATGTTTTCGCGTTCGGAGCGGACGAAGGAGGAAGTCCTCGGGTTTCAGTTTGGGAAGCAGACGATGCTTTTCGACACACGCCGCGTGCGACCGGTGGAGGGCGAGTGGGAGTGTGCGGTGATCGCGGAGGGGCGGCGGTTTGTTTGCAACGGACACACGCAGCAGGAGGACGAGTGGCAGCAGCCGGTGCGCTTCGTGGAGAGCGGTCGGTTTTTTCAGCGCGTGGTGATCGAGGGGCTGACGTTTGCGGATGCGGAAGGGAAGGCCTTCAACGGCACGGCGCGGCTGGAGATCAGCGCGTGGCCCGACAGGCTGGCGTTTCGTCTGGAGAGTGAAAGCGAGGCGCTGATGGAGCTGCGGCATGGTGAGGAGAAGGTTAGCGGCATCCGCAGCGTGCTGCTGGAGGCGCTCTCGGGCGCTTCGAAAGCCGTGGTGGAGTCGGAGTTGGCGGTGACGCGAGATGAAGCGCTGGGTTGTCATCGGCTGGCGCTGCCGGAGGAGCGGTGGAGCAATGCGGGCGGCACGTATTACCCGGAGGAGCATCTGGATCGCATCGACCGCTGGCGCGTGACCCTGCGCAACGAGACCGATGAGCCCACGGTGGCGCGGTTGATGTTCACGCAGGAGAAGCATCTGCCGATCACGGGCTTCACGCCGATGCTTTGCGAAGTCGATGGAACGCCGACGGGCATTCCGGTGCAGATTTCGAAGAACTGGCACATCCGCGCGGAGAAGGACCGACTGCCGCATGACGGGCAGTGGTTTCATGGCTTCGCGTGGGTGCGTGTGCCACCGAAGTCGCGGCGCGAGCTTGTTTTTCAGATGGTGCATGCCCGCTACGGCGGTGTGTGCGCGGCATCACATGCGCAGCTCTGTCTCATCGGCTGGGGGCACAATCAATTCTGGGATCAGGCCGCGGTGGGCAGCTTTGGCGAGAGCATCTGCTTCGAGCCGGGGCGCGTGCAGCGGCGTTGTTTCATCACGGACGTGCGTCCGCTCATGACCTTGCCCGTCGAAGCGAACGCGAAACGCTGGGGCTGGGCCGAGAACTGCGGCGGCGGCGATTTTCTCATGTGGAAGGACGCGCAGGGTCGCTACCAGGAGATGAAGGGCACGCGCACCGAGTATCGAGCGCAAGGTCCGTGCCTCACGGATGTGAGCTACAGCGAGGAATCGAGCGGCGGCGAGATCGTGGCGCGCATGGATGTGTCCGTGCCCGCGGCGAATGATCATCTGCGCACCTTTCTGCGATTGCGCTACGACGTGCGAAAGCCGGTGCGCTGGCAAAGGCTCGCGTTGTTCCAGCTCGGCGCGGATTTCTACAACGACGTGCCCGCGCGACGCGTGGCCATCGGCGATGTCACCGGCCTGCGCGAGGAATGGGAACCGCGGCGCGCGAAGGACGAGGTTGATCGCACCGCGCTGCCGCTCGCTGGCGAGGGCGCGTGGGTCTCCGTGCATGGCGTGGAGCGTGCCGTGCTGAAAAAAGGCCACGCTGCGGCGACTCGCGGCCTCATCGTGCGCTCGTGGCGTGCCATGCTCGGCGGCAAACCCGCTGCGCCGCATCTCGCGACGTTTTGCACCGAGTGGGGCAAGAACAATCACCGCACCGCTGTCGAGCTCGCACCACCGCCTGACATCGCCGAGTTGCAGCCCGGTGATTTCGTCGAGACGGAGCTGGAACTCGTCATCTTCCCTGCCGATGCCGCCGCTTACTACGGCCCCGATGCCAAGCTGCGTGACATGCTCACCCGCGATGCCGACACCTGGCGTCCCGTGCATCGCGAGGCTCAAGGCAATGCGCTGAAGCCCATCGCGAAACGCGGCGAGATCACGAAAAGCTATCCGCTCGTCGTCGCAGTCGATCAAGAGCAGCGTGCGCAAGTCATCGTGAAAGGCGGACTTGGGCATGTGCCGGTCACTTTCGCCAATTTGAAGTCACCAAAGGACCGTCGCGTGTTCGTGAACGGCCAGCCGGTCACGCATTGGCAGACCGACTGGAACGCGGCGACACAACGCTGGCAGATCGTGTGCAATTTGGCTGCCAGAGTGGAGCGTTCGGTGGAGTTTGTTTTCGAAAAAGCCCCATAGAACCATCTCACACCCAAGCTGGCTTCGTGGGCTATGAATCGACAAAAGAATGGGGACAGAAGAATGAATGGATTCTCCTGTCCCCATTCTTCTGTCCAAC
>JBEIGR010000107.1:0-12030 GCA_040381795.1 Verrucomicrobiaceae bacterium
AAGCCACCGGTTCCCCAAGCCGCCGCACGCATCGTCGAGAGCCAACACGGTATCGCCTCCCTTTACACGGACCGCCGCACCGCCAGCGGAGAGCGCTTCAGCGCCTCCGCCTTCACTGCCGCCCATCGTCACTGGCCGCTCGGATGCCTCGTCCGGTGCACCAATCTTCACAACGGGCGCTGGGTCGTCATCCGCATCAATGATCGCGGCCCCTACATTCGCGGCCGCATCATCGATCTCACGCCGAAAGCCGCCGAATCCATCGGCCTCAGCAAATCCCACGGCGTCTGCCGCGTGCGCATTGATCGCCTCCAGTAGCCCCGCATGCCCACCCACTACTTCATCACCGGCACGGATACCGATGCAGGCAAAACCTACGTCACCTGCCTCTTGCTCGAAGCCCTCAAACGCCTCGGAAGAACTGCGGCAGGCTATAAACCGCTCGTTTGCGGTTCGCGTGACGATGCCATCCATCTGCTCAATGCCAGCCACAGCCCGTCTGGACTCGTTTTGGACGAGGTGAACCCCGTCTGGCTCAAAATCCCCGCTGCGCCCTACGCCGCCGCGATGATGGAAAACCGCCGTTTTGATGCCACCGAGTTCGTCACCGCCTTTCACGCCCTCGCGGCTCGGCATGAGCATGTCCTCGTTGAAGGTGCGGGTGGCTGGGAGGTGCCACTCAATGAGTTCTCAACCATGGCAGATCTCGCCCAGCGCTTTGCCCTGCGCGTCATCGTCGTGGTGAACAACAAGCTCGGCTGCCTCAACCACACCCTGCTCACCGTCAAAAACATCCAGGCCCGCGGCCTCACCTGTGCCGGCCTCATTTTAAACCAAGTTCACGACGAGCGAGATCCCGCCAGTATCAGCAACCGCATGGTCCTTCAGCACTTCCTTCCCGATGTCCCCGTCCTCGCCGAGATCATGCACGGTGAGACCGAGATCGAGTGGCCGCTACCACTGTAGGCTGACGGCGAGGTTCAAGGTCTGTGAAAGACCCTGATTATGACGTTGTAAAAAACAACAACACGCCCCGCGCCGTCCATCCCAAGGTGCGCACCCAGTTCGTCAAGATGAGGTGGCGGATCACAGCATCATCACGGCCCAGCATAAGCCGCGTGTGATCCGGTGCCTGCCAGGCGGCCGTGCTGAGGCCGATCAACGGGATCATGCCCAGACTGATGAGAAATGGCGTGGCCCGCAGCCCCTCATAAAACAACCACAGAGCTGTGCCCACCTCCAGCAGCACCAGCGGCACGATCATGAGGCCGATGCGCAGGCAGTGGGAGAAGTGATAGGCCCGAAAATCCGCCGCGCCTACGCGTAGGAATTGCGGATAAACGATGAGCTGGATGACCCAGATGAGTCCGACAATGAACCAGGTGACAGCGAGGTGAACCGTGAACATGCGGCCAAGATACCCGGGCAATCACAACATACGAAAAGAGAATGCAGCGCCGAAATGCTCGCACTTCGCTCCTTGTCGAAGCGCTGAATGCCGACTACGCACCCGCATGACTCGAATCACGGCTGCTTTGCGCAAAGGAATGGAACTCAAAGAGGGGGATCGCGCCGATCTGCGAGTAGTGATGGAGAATGGCGAGCTGGTGGTGACGCACCTCATCAACCATGTGAAGTCTGGTGCACATTCCCCGGACTACCAAGTGAAGCTGGGGCACTGGAACCGGAAGTAGGAGTTTCAAGGCCCGTCGAAGCGCAAAGCATCCGAAGATGTGCCCGCGATGCCTTTTTGGTGCTCGCGACCTTCTGCGCGGCGTTTGCGGGCTTCGGCAAAGAATTCCTTCAGAACCATGACGCAGTCGTCTTGAAGCACGCCCTGGGTGATTTCGCAGCGGTGATTCAAGTTCGGGGCCTGGAGGAGGTTCCAGAAGCCGCCAGCACCACCGCCTTTGGGATCGGGGCAGCCAAAGATCACACGCCGCACGCGGCAGTGCATGATGGCTCCGGCACACATGGGGCAGGGCTCTTTGGTGACATAAAGATCGCAATCGGTGAGCCGCCAATCGCCGACGGCGCTCTGGGCCTGGGTGAGGGCGAGCATCTCGGAGTGCGCCGTGGCATCCTTGAGGGTCTCGACTTGGTTCCAAGCTCTCGCGATGACGGTTCCCTCATGCACGATGACGGCTCCGATAGGCACTTCATGCTGCCGGGCGGCTTTGCGGGCCTGCCGCAGGGCTTCCCGCATGAAATAGGCGTCGTCGAGGATGAGAATGTCAGGTTCTAGGCTCAAGATCTACAGTTTCTAACCGTGCTTCGTGAAACTTGAAACTTGAAACTTGGAGGCCTGGCCCTTTAAAGAAGCCGCATGACACACGAGACAAATCTGATCCTCCCCTCCCTGCTGGCATCTGACTGGTCGAAAGTGGCCGCTGAAGTGAAACGAGCTGAAGATGCGGGTGCGCAGTGGCTGCACCTCGATGTGATGGACGGCAGCTTTGTGGATAACATCTCGTTCGGTCCGCAGATGGTGCAGACGGTGCGAAAGTGCACCGGCATGTATCTTGATGTGCATTTGATGATTCATCGCGCTGATCACTATCTGGAGCGGTTCATCAAAGCGGGTGCGAATAACATCACCATCCACGTTGAGGCCAATTACGACTCCTCCGTAGCTGAGACGCTGAAGCGCATCCGTGCTGCCGGCCTGCACGCGGGCATTGCGCTGCACCCCAGCACGCCGTTTGAGGCAGCGCTGCCGTTCGTGAACGACATCGACATGTTGCTGGTGATGACCGTGGTGCCCGGCTTTGGCGGTCAGCCCTTCATGGAGAAGGAAACGATGCCGAAACTGGCTGCCGCACGCGATTATCGCGATCAGCACGGCCTGAAATTCCACCTCGAAGTGGATGGCGGCATCTACACAAATACCGCGCCCATCGCCAAGCAGCACGGCGCGAACCTCTTCGTCTGCGGCACATCCTCGTTTGGCCCGCCAGATATGGGTCAGTCGATGCGTGATCTGGCCGCAGCGGTGGCTTGAGGGCAAAAAAGAGGCGGAAGACCTTCGTCTTCCGCCTCTTGAATGATCTTGAGAGCCTGCTTGGAGCCTATTCGAGTGGCACCTCGATGACCTTCTTCGGCGGCGGCTGCGGCTGGCGCGGAGCCCCGTCGTGATGCTCTTCATCGTGATCTTCCTCGTCGTGCTTATTCTCACGCGGATCGTGACCTTCGGTGAATTTATGGTCGTGATGCTCTGTGATGCCCTTGAGATGGGGCTTGAACTTGCGATGACGCTGCTGGCCCGGAAGCGGGCTGATCTGCATGTTGATGTTACGCCCGGCCATTTTGGGCTCCTGGTCGCACTGTCCCATCGTTTTGAGGTCTTCCTTGATCTTACCGGCGAGCAGGTGGCCGAGCTCTTGATGGGCCATCTGGCGGCCGCGGAACTGGAGCTGGATGCGCACTTTGTGACCTTCGGCGAGGAAGTCCTCGGCATGAGTGATCTTGATGAGGTAATCGTGCGGATCGATGCCGATACGGAACTTCATCTCTTTCACCTTGCCGCCCTTCTGATGCTTGTGGGCTTCCTTCTTGTGCTTCTCCTGGATGTATTTGAATTTGCCGTAGTTGACGATCTTGCACACCGGCGGATCGGCCTGCGGAGCCACCTCCACGAGGTCCAAACCGCGTTCGCGGGCAATGCGCAGTGCCTGATGCGTGGGAAGGATGCCAAGCTGATGCTGCCCGTCTTCCTCGACGACGCGGACTTTTGGCGCACGGATGCGCTCGTTGACACGATACAGCTCGTTGGAGTGACGACCGCGGTCACGATCACGACCACCAGGGCCACCGGGACGTCCACCGCCTGAGCCACCGCCACCGAAGGGACGTGGTCCGCCTGCGCCCTGGCCGGGTGGGCGACTCTGCGGAGGACCGGAAGGGATGCCTCCCGGACGAATGCCACCTGCTGCTCCTGCCGCTCCACCCGCACCTAGCGGTCGAGGCCCGGTGCCGCCTTGAGGGCGTGGCTGCCAGGCTCCGGGTTGGGGTGGTTGCGGCCGCGGCGGTAGGCCGCCGAATTGTCCGCTGCTCAGGGTTTGGAATGGATTGCTAATAAATGACCTCCGTGTTGGTTTACGATTTTTCCGAGCGGGAACCATCCCGCAGGAAAGATTTGATCTGGCGGCGTGCTTTCTGGATCATACATCAGCACCAGCCCGCCATCGGCATGAGACGCGCCTCATTCCCCCGGTAATCCGGATGGTATGGGCGCTGGGATTGACAAATCATGCAGTGGGAAACTTGGAAAGGCCTCTGAGGGGAAATAGAAAACCATCCACTCAGGGCCGCGCAACGAGCGCATCCAAAGAGTAAGAGCTTTCATGCCTGACGGCAACAATTCTTTCTCCCGAGACTTTCGTGCGGTTGTTTTCGTTTTGGAAACTCACGCTGCAGTGGGGGTAGCACGGTCGATGGTGGCCTCCACGACACGCTTCGGGGGCTCCTTGATGTCATGCACGATACGCAGCCAGCCGAGCACTTTCAGGGCGTAGTAGGTGATGTCGATCTCCCACCAGCGGAAGCCTTGGCGGGCGCAGTGCTGGTAATAGTGATGGTTGTTGTGCCAGCCTTCGCCGAGGGTCACGAGGGCGAGAATGAGGGAATTCTTGCTCGATTCGCCCGTCTCGTAGCGGCGCTTGCCGAGCATGTGGCAGAGGGAATTGATGAAGAAAGTCGTGTGGTAGAGGACCACGGTGCTCACGCAGAAGCACCACAAGAAGGCGGTCAGGCCGCCCAGCCACCAGCAGGTCAGAGCCAGCACGAGCGGCGGGATGAAGTGGTAGGTGTTGAGGAAGACGAGCTCGGGGAACTTGGTGAGGTCCTTCACGCGTTTCGCATCGAAGGATTCATAGTCCGGAGCCAAAATCCAGCCCACATGGGCCCAGTAGAAGCCCTGCTGTTTTACCGAGTGAATGTCCTCCGCTTGGTCTGAATGCTGGTGATGATGGCGATGGTGGGCGGCCCACCACAAGGCACCTTTTTGAGCCGACATGCCGCCCAGCCAAGCGAGCACAAACTGAAACCAGCGCGAGGTCTTGTAGGAGCGGTGAGAGAAATAGCGGTGGTAGCCGCCCGTGATGCCAAATTTACGGATGAGGAACAGGCCAGCGGCTAAGACCAGCATCCAGGGTTCAGGTTTCATGAAGAAAGCCGAGGCCGCGAGAAGATGAATGATGAAGAACAGCAGGGCTCCGGGCGAGAAATACGATGCTTTGACCACGAACTTTGAGATTGGGTTGGGTTGAGTGCCAAATTAGGCCTATTGAAAGGCGGTAAAGTGCGGCCTGATGGTGCCCATTAAGGCCGAAAGTGCAAGTTCAATGATCCCGACCACAAACGAGGCACATAAAACGATTGCCACGGCCTTCTATCTCATAAGCGCGGCCTTTGCAGTATGGGCAATGCACGGGAATGAAGACCCGAATGGCCCAGCGGCCGATCAGATAGAAAATCACCGCGGTGGCGAGAAACGCGGTCATCAGCACGGGAGTCTTCATCTCGAGCCAAAAGTTCAGCAAATACACTCCATAGCACGCCAGCGCCGCGAAAACGGGCGGCCCGAAGAAACTTAAGATGAAGTGCTGGTTCGCTTTCAGCATGAGTTCGCACCTTTCACGCCTTCAAGGCATTCCGCAAGCCCTCACGCATTGCATCCAGCGGCGCAGTCCCGCCAAACCAGTGCTCAAACGAGATCGCCCCCTGGTGCAGCAACAGCGTAAGACCGTCCACGACCTTTGCTCCTGCCATTTTCGCGTCCGCTAGCAGCGGGGTCTCGCCATTCGCTCGATAAACCATGTCAAAAACGAGGTGCCGGTCCTGCAAAGCGTCGGCAGGCACCAGCCTCGCATCACCTGCCTTCATCCCGAGTGAGGTCGCATTCACGAGGAGATCGATCTCGGGCAAAACAGACGCGACGGCACCGTCAGTCCAAGAAAGGAGCTTTACCTCGGTTTTTGGTGACAAAGAAGTCACCTCTCCGGCAAGCGTCTCAGCCTTCGAAGCCGTGCGATTGGCCAAAAGGAGCTTCGGGCAGCCCACCAGCGCACTTTGCACGGCCACGGCACGTCCCGCGCCGCCACCAGCGCCGAGGATGAGCACGCGTAGATCCTTCACCTCGGCTCCGAAGGCCTCCTTCACACTTCGCAGGAAGCCGGGGCCATCGCTGTTGTAGCCGATCAGCCTGCCATCGCGGATCGCGAGTGTGTTTATCGCCCCGAGTCGGCTTGCCAGCGGGTCGATCTCATCCACCGCATCCAGCGCCTCAAACTTGTGCGGGATGGTGATGTTCACGCCCAGGAAGCCATACTTCGCAAACTGCCGGAACGCCTCCGCCACACGGCCTTGCGGCACCTGCACGCGGATGTATTGCGCCTCGATGCCCCGTGCATGCAGCGCCGGATTGTGCATCTGAGGACTTCGAGAGTGCGAGATCGGGTCACCGATCACCGCCAGCCGCGCCGGCGGCGTGAAGAGCCCCGCCACCGCATCCCAGTTTAGAAATTCATCAAAGGTCAAAAAATCGCCCATGGCTCTCAGACATGGCCCGGAAGCAGTCCATGTCAAAGCGCCCGCAATTTTCCCCTCGACACGTCGTTTCTTCCACGCTGCAATCGCCGCCCTTTCCATCCACATGAAACTTCTCTTCCCACTGCTCACGCTCGGCCTGTCCGCCGTCGTCTTTCTCGCCCGCGCCGCTGATACGCCCGTGAAGCCCCTCCGCGTGCTCATCGTCGCCGGTGGCTGCTGCCACGAATACGACAAACAGCCGATGGCGCTCAAGGAAGGCATCGAGTCCCGCATCCACGCCATCGTGGACATCGCCTACAATCCCGACAAGACCACCAAGGCCACCTTTGAGATCTACAAGGCCAAGGATTGGGACAAGGACTTCGACGTCATCATCCACGACGAATGCAGTGCCGATGTGACCGATCCCGCATACGTCGGTGCCATCCTCGGTGCTCATAAGGCTGGAAAGCCTGCTCTGAACCTCCACTGCGCCATGCACAGCTACCGCTGGGGCAATTTCCGTGAAGCCGTGAAGCCTGGTGCCGACAACGCCGGCTGGTATGAATACCTCGGACTCCAGTCCACCGGCCATGGTCCGCAGCAGCCCATCACCATCACCTACACCGATAAAACGCACCCCATCACCCAGGGCCTCGAAGGCTGGAAGACCATCAACGAAGAGCTCTACAACAACGTCCAGGTCCTTACCGGCAAGGCCATCGCCTCCGGCAATCAGATCGTCCCGCCGAAGGCCAAAAAAGGCGAGAAGCTCCCCCCCGATGCCAAGCCCACCGAGGCCACCGCCGTTGTCGCCTGGACCAATGAATACGGCCCGAACAAGACCAAGATCTTCTCCACCACCATCGGTCATAACACCGCCACCGTCTCGGATGCCCGTTACCTCGATCTCATCACCCGCGGCCTCCTTTGGACCACCGGCCACATTGATGAAAATGGCAAAGCGAAGGACGGCTACGGCAAGTAAGCGATTCATTCGCAGCCAAGCATGACGTTCAATGCCCGGTGGTTATCCCCCGGGCATTTTTCAATTTTCAGTTCTCAGTTTTCAATCCCAGCACGCTCATGCGCTCCCTCCTCCTTCTCCCGTTCCTCGTTCTCACTAGCCTCGCCGACGAACTGCCCGGCCATTCCGCCCACGGTGAAGCCTTCAACGAAGGTCCACGGCAGGCGGCCGTGCTCATTCCGGGCTGTGGTGATGCGGTCAAGTTCCCCATCAGCACGAAGAACGCGGACGCGCAGAAGTTTTTCACGCAAGGCATCGGCCAGCTCCACGGCTTCTGGTATTTCGAGGCCGAGCGCAGCTTCCGGCTGGTCGCCGCACTCGATCCCGCATGCCCGATGGCCTACTGGGGCATGGCCATGGCCAATGTGAACAACGACAAACGTGCCAAGGGCTTCCTCGACAAAGCGCTGAAGCTCAAAGACAAGGCTTCTTCCCGCGAAAAGCAGTGGATCGCCGTGCTCGAAAACCTCTACAAAGACGACAAACGGGACAAAAAGCAGCGGCAGCTCGATTGCATCCGCGATTTCGAGACACTCGTGCAGGATGATCCGAAGGACATCGAGGCCAAGGCCTTCCTCGTCTGGCGCATCTGGTTCGGCAAAGGCGATGTGCCCATCTCCAGCGCTCAGGTGGTGGATGCCATGCTCGATCAAATCTTCGCTGCCGTGCCGAATCATCCGGCGCATCACTACCGCATCCATCTGTGGGACGACCGCAAACCCATCCGTGCCCTCACCTCCGCCGCGCAGTGCGGCCAGGCATCCCCCGGCATCGCCCACATGTGGCATATGCCCGGCCACACCTACTCCAAGCTCAAACGCTTTGACGATGCCGTGTGGCAGCAGCAGGCCAGCACCCGCGTCGATCACGCCTACATGATCCGCAGCTTCATCCTGCCCGATCAAATCCACAACTACGCCCACAACGAAGAGTGGCTCGTGCGGAACTTCAACGAGCTCGGACGCGTCAAAGACGCCCTCGCGCTCGCCCGAAGCCTCATCGCCAACCCGCGTCATCCATCGAACAACACCCTCGACAAATCCGGCACCTCCGCCAGCTACGGACGCACCCGCCTGATCGAGACCCTCACCAAATGGGAGCTGTGGGATGATTTGAAGGTCTTCACCGCCACACCCGCCGGACATCCCGGCCACGACATCACCCGCCTCCGTGCCTCCGGCCTCACCGCGTATCAGCAAAACGATCTTCCGGGCATCACGGCAGCCTTGAAGGCTCTCGAAATCATCACGCCGCCCAAACCCACCGAAAAGTCCGAGAAGTCCGATTCGACCGAAAAAGGCAAACGCACCCTCACCAAATCCCCCGAAGCCAAAAAGCCAGACGACAAAGCCAAAGCCCTCTCCGAACTCAAACTGCTCATCGCTCTGCTTACACCCAAAGTGAGCAAAGAGAGTAAAACCAAGCTTCTCGAAGCTCTCAAGGACAGCGACATCCCGAAGGACCGCTTGGCCCGCTACTGGCTCAAGATCGACGATAAAGCCAAAGCCGCTGAATTGACGAAAAACCTCCCGCAAGACCTCGCGGGCACCATTGCCAAAGCTGAAATCCTCCATGCTGCAGGCAAGGCCGACGAGGCCAAGAAAGCCTTCGAGGAGGTCAAGAAGCTCGCCTTTGCCATGGATCGCGATCTTCCCGTCTTCCAACGTCTCACCACCACCTTCGCCAAGGATGCGAACTGGCCTGCCGAAGCTCCCAAGCGCACCGATACCGGCGTGCGCCCTGCGGATTTGACCCAATTCGGCCCCATGCACTGGCATCCGCCTGCCGCGCCGGTCTTCGAGGCTCTCGATCTTGATGCCAAGCCCGTGAAGAGCAGCGATTTCACCTCAAAGAAGCCCACGCTCTTCATGTTCTACCTCGGCCACGAGTGCGGTCACTGCGTCGAGCAGATGCAGGCCTTCGCCAAAGCCGCTGCCGACTTCGAAAAAGCTGGCATCCAGCTCGTCGGCGTGACCATCGAGCCCAGCCCCGTGGCCAAAAACCTCCGCACGAAGCTCAATCTCAAAAAAGACGCTCCGCTGCCCTTTCCCATCCTGTGCGATAGCAGCCTCGAAGCCTTCAAGAAGGTCCGCGCCTATGACGACTTCGAAAAGGACACGCTCCACGCCACCATCCTCGTCGATACGGCGGGCAATCAACGCTGGCAGGACATCAGCTACACGCCCTTCACCGATGCGAAATTCATCCTCGGAGAAGCCAAGCGCTTGCTGGAGCTGAAGTGATCAGTCCTTCTTCGAGACGAACGGCTCGATGCGGATCGTCGTCACGATGGGACGATGGTCGCTCGCCTTGTCAAAATCCCGCGAGGAGTAGATGAAGCTGCGGCGGTAATCGAGATGAGGGCGAAGCAGGCGGCTGGCGAAGAGGTAATCGAGCCGCGAGTAAGTATCCGCCGTATCCCAGAAGTGCGTCCACACCTCTCCCGCCTTGTCGCGGAGGAAGACATCCAGCATCCCCGTGTCGCTCTGGCGGTCACCCATGATCGTATCAATGGCCGGCTCGTTGCGGTGTTCATTGAAGTCACCGTAGGCCAGCAGGCGTGTCTTCACGTTCGCCGCAAAGATGGCGTCCATGTGCTTGCGCAGCAGCCGGGCTTCATTCCGCCGCATCATCGCCTGATCCGCCTCCTCGATCTCCCGCTTTGATTTGAGATGCACGCCCAGGAAGCGCACCTGCATCGTGTCGGTGAATTTGATCGTCGTATCGAGGATGCCACGCTGGAAAGGCATCGTCTGGCCCTTGAGTTGGTAGGTCAGGTTCGTTTGCGAGCTTCTCGCCACGATAGGGAAGGCGGAAAGTAGAGCGAGGCGGCGTGTGTCATCACCTCCATGGGCCATTTCGGTATGCGGCAGGTCGAGCCCCGCTTTTTTCAGCCGAGCCTGAAGATCCGCCAGATCCTCCGCCGTGCCGATCTCGCAGATGCCGAGCACCATCGGTTTGATCGCGGCCAGGATTTCCACCACGCGCTGCTTTTCATCCTCCGGCTTCGGGGCGGAGGTCAGCATCTTTTTCGTCTCCTGATCAAACCGGTCCATCGTGAGCCAGTTTTTGACGTTGTAGGAGCAGAAGACGACGCTCTCCAGTTCCGCTGCTGGCGCGAGTGCAGCGAGGGCAAAGAAAACGGCGGGCAAAAATGCCCGCCGCGTGGTGAAAAAACGATTCATGGGAGGGGAGACCTTTAGACGTCCACATTCGCCACTGGCTGGCGCTTTTCCTGGGGCTGCGCCGGGGCTTTGGGGCTTTCCGCTTCGATCTGGGCGCTGTGGAGCTCGTGCTCGAACTCTTCACGGGCCTTTTTGAACTCACCCATGCTCTTGCCCAGGCTGCGGGCGAAGGTGGGGAGCTTCTTCGCACCGAAAAGCACGAGGACGAGGATGGCGATGATGATCAGCTCGGGCGTGCCAAGGGGGCCGAAAGCGACAAGATGGGTGGGGGTGTTCATGATGGTAATGAGTTTAGTTTGGCGGCAAAAAGCCCGCATGCAACGCGGACTTTCAGTCGTTCCCAGTGGGGCTCATCGTCCGTTGGCGCAGGGCAGCCACGCACTCAAACGCCGCTCCACGGTCCGTTCTCACATCGCCAGCCATTTTTCGGCCGATCATCCGTCTTTGCGATGCTGACGATAAGGCATTCCGATTTGCCCGCCGGGGCCGTCCCGCCTAACTAATGGCCTTGCCCATGTCCTCCACCCGCGATCTCATCACCTCTCCCGCCGATTTGAAGCCCTCCTCCACTTGGTCGGACACCGTCTGGGCTTACACGAGCGAGGAGCAACTCGCGGATCACACCACGAAGGCCCGCCTGTGCGTGGCCACGCTGCTGCCTTTCAAGGATAGGCAGCCGGACTGGGAGGGCTTCAGCAACAGCGTGCGCTGGATGCAGCAGTGCGCGGCGCATTACGGCGTGGAGATCGTCTTCGTGCTGAATGCGGATACCGGCTACATCTTCGAACTCAGTAACGAACTCTACGCCGAGGTGCTGCGCCGCTTCCGGGCGGAATTTCCCGAGCAGCGCTTCATCGCCGGCGTCACCGCACGCGGGGCGGAGCAGGACACCGCCTTCAAAGCCGAGCGCTACCTGCCGCTCCTCGATCTCGCCCAGTCGCACGACAACTGCGAGGTGATGATCATGACCTCGCGGCTGCTGAACATCCTTGATTCCGAGCCGCGCCGCGATGCCTACTTCCAGATCGCGGAGCATTGCACGCATCCGGCCATCGCCCATGCGCTGGAGCCTTCCTTTGTGTCGTGGGCCTCGCCATTTGATCCGTGGCTCTTCCACCAGATCGCCATGCATCCGAAATACGTCGGCGGAAAGGTCAGCACGCTCGATGAACCGCACTTCCACTACTGGGCGGCCATGTGCAAAGACCAGAAACTGCCCTTCTCGCCGCATAGTGGCGATGATTACGGCATCGCCGCCGCCATCAAGATGGGTTTGCCGCTGCTCATCGG
>JBEIGR010000108.1:0-11989 GCA_040381795.1 Verrucomicrobiaceae bacterium
GTCCTCGCCTTGGGTGATGTCCACCTCGATGATGCGCTCGTTGTCCTCGCTGGTCTGATACACCTGCGTGCGGGAGCAAGGGATGGGCGTGTTTTTCGGGATGACGATGGAGTTCATGAGCTTCTCCTCCTTCGTCTTGGCATTGTAAACCATCGCGAGAGTGCCGTAGCTGGCATTGCAGACCTCTTGAATCTTGGCGGATTTCTTCGCGAAGAGCGCCGCACCGAGGGCGACGCATTCGTCGACGTTGCCGCAGCTTTTCGGCGTTTTGCCGAACATCTTTTCGAGGATGACCTTCACCTTCGGAATGCGGGTGGAGCCGCCGACGAGCACGACGTGGTCGATGTCGCTGGTTTTGAGCTTCGCGGAGTCCAAAGCCTGCTCCACGAGGAAGACGGTGCGCGTGAGCATGTTGCGGATCAGCTTCTCAAAGTGCTCGCGGGAGAGGTCGATGCGGGCGATGCCGGAGTTCTGATCGTTGGCGACGGTGTCGTTCACGCGTTGGAGCTTCGAGAGCATCTTCTTGGCGTCTTCCGTGGCCTGGAGCACGCGGCGGCGGTGGCGTTCGTCGGAGAAAAGCTCCGCGCCGGTCTGCTTCTTGTATTGCTCGGCGTAAGCATCGAGGAGGATGTCGTCAAAATTGCTGCCGCCGAGGTGGCGGGCGCCTTCGGAGGTGAGGATCTTAATGTTGTCGCCCTCGACTTCGAGGATCGTGGTGTCGAGCGTGCCACCGCCCAGGTCATAGACGAGGATGCGGCCCTTCACGCCCTGCGAGTGGGCGTAATACACGGCGGCGGCCGTGGGCTCGTTCACGAGGCGCTTCACCTTCATGCCGGCCATTTCAGCGGCGGCGATGGTGCTCTTGCGGGCGAGTTCGTTGAAATTCGCGGGCACGGTGATGACTACATCGGTGATGTCGCCGCAGATTTTGGAGCAGTCACGCTTCAGCTTGGAAAGGATGAGCGCCGAAATCTCGGCGGGCGTCCATTTTTTGCCGTCGATCTCCACGAGATGCTCGGGATCATCCATGTGGCGCTTGATTTGGAAGATGGTGCGGTCTGGTTCCCCGCCATCGCGTGCGGCGGAGCCGACGAGCTTCACATCCTCATGCGAATCGAAAAAGACGACGGAGGGCGTGAGGCGCTCGCCATCGGAATTCGGGACGATTTCCGGATTGCCGTCCGGTTTCAGGTAGGCCAGGCCCGAGAGGGTCGTGCCGAGGTCGATGCCAACGTATTCAGCCATAAGAGTGGGAGGGTGAGAGATGAAATGTCAGATGTAAGAAGTGAAAACAGCTATTGGCTGGAGGTGCGGACTTCGACCTTTCGCAGGATTACCTCATGTCCCTCCGCACGCGAGTAAACAAATCCGGTGCGGCAGCTTTCGAGGACGCGGGGCTTGTTCTTGCCGGGTGTGCTGTCCACCACGGCGATGCGTTTGCGCAGCTCGACATCGACTTCCGTGCCGCCGGCGACCTCGAACTCGCTCACGCCATGCTGGAGGAGGATGTCCTCAAAGCTCTGGCGCAGCGTGTGGAGCTGCGTGACGATGTCGTTTCCGCCGTTGACGCCGGCGTAGCGTTCCTTCAGCGCGTCGATGAGGTCGATGCGCTTGATCAAATCGTTGGCAAACATGATCACAGTCGATTCGTCCGTGCCGAGGCCACGGCGGAGTATCTCGTGCTTCTCCTCCAACTCGCCGAGCTGACCACGAAGGCGTTTTTCGATCTCTTGCCAGTGTTTGAGCTGCGCCTCGGCCTGGGCCATCTCGCTGCGCTTCTCGTCGAGGCGCACGAGTTCGGTCTTCGTCTGCTCAATCTGGGTGACGATGCGGGCTTCGGCGGCGGCGTGGTCGTTGATGCGCTTTTCCAGCTCGGCGATGCGCTTCTTCTGCTCCACCTCGTAGTTTTGAAGCGTGGAAGCCTGCTTCTGGATGTCGCTGCTGAACTGCTTGAACTCCGCCTCGGCGGCCTCGCGGTCCTTGCGGGCCTGCTCGGCGCGGGTCGTCTCGCGGTTGAGGGTTTCCTGGGCGGCATTGACCTTCACTTGGATGGCGAGGTCTTCTTCCGAAGCCTTGCGAATGGCCTTCGTGATCTCGTTCTGGCGTGATTCGAGGTTCGAAATGGCCTCGCCAAGACCAAGCATCTTCCCGCCGACGTGGATGAACTCGCTGAGCCGCATCTGGTGGCCGTCGATCTTGCCTTGCAGTTCCTTGAGCATGCTATCGGCACCTTGGAGATCGAGCTTCTGATTATCGACGATCTTGGTGAGGCGCTCTTCATCGGCCTTGAGGTTCTGCACGCGGTCAAGGCGGGTGCGCAGCTCGTCGTCGATCGTAGCGGCCTCTTTCTTCGTGGCGGAAACTTTCGCCCGCAGGTCTTTCAATTCCTTGTCGGTATCCGCGAGGGCGGCTTCGGCGGCGCGGGTCTGCTCCTGGGCGGCTTTGAGCTTGAGGCCTTCCTTGTCCACATCCTCTTGTGCTTTCATCACCCGCTGCTGGCGGAGTTTGTGGGCCTCTTCGAGCTGCTCGATCTGCTGCTGCAATTCGGCGAGCTTCTTGTTTTGCGTATCCGTGGTGACGTTGAGGCGCGTGACGAACTGCGAGGCCTCGTCACGCTGCTTCGTGAAGGTGGAAAGCGCGGCCTGGATGCCGGCCAGCTCGGTGGTGAGCGTGGGAATCTGCTTCCGCAGGGCCTTTTCTTCGGTGCGGGCGCTTTCGAGGCTGGCATCGGCTTCGTGGCGGGCTTTCTCGGCAGCCTGCTGGGCGGCGAGAGTCTTCTGAAGACGGGCCTCGGTATCGGTGGCCTTCGTTTCGGTGGCTTTGAGCGTTTTGTTGAGTTCCGCGAGCTTGGTGGTCTCGGCTTTGAGGTCGGATTCGAGAGCCGCAAGATCGAGGCGCAGCTTGTCCTGCTGCTTGCCGAGGGTGGCGACGTTCTTTTCCTCGGCGGCGCGGGTCTTTTCGGTGTCCTTGAGGTTTGTCGTGGCGGCGGCGAGGCGCTGGTTGATGTCTTCGAGTTCCTTGAGTCGCGATTCGCCGGTGGCGACGCGTTCCTGGATGCCTTTTAGGCGTGTCTCGGCCGCGTTGGCCTCCGACAGCTTCGCTTTGACTTCCGCATCCAAAGTGGAGCGTTTTTCGCCGAGGAGCTTCTCGAGGTTCGAGGACTCGATGCGCAGTGCTTCGGTGGCGGCTTCGGCTTCCTGGCGTTGTTTGACGGCCAATTGCATCGCATCGAGCGCAGCCATTTTGTCCTTCGTGAGGGCGGCGAGTTCGTCGGCGAGGTTTTGAGCCTGCGCACGCGTTTGCTCGACCTTGCCACGAAGATCCGGCAGCAGCACTTCGAGGTCCGTGCGCTCTTTGGTGAGGCGCTGGGCCTCGGAGACAAGCTTGTCGCGGTTTTGCGTGGCGGCGGTGATGGCGGCGGAAAGCTCGGCGTGCTGCTTGCTGGCCTGATTGAGTTCCTTGAGGCGATCTTCGAGGCCAGCGGTCTGATTTGTCAGCTCGGCCACGCGTTTCTCCGCAGCGACGATTTCTTTCTGCTTCGCGGCGAGGCTGTCCTGAACGTTTTGATGATCGGACTGCGCGGCGGCAATGCTCTGCTGCGTGGTGGCGTGCGTGCTGGTGAGCGTGGCGATGACAGCCTCCAGGACGCTGATCTTCTCCGCGAGTGTGAGATGATGCTGCGAATTCTTTTCCAGCGAGGCGACGGATGCGGCCAGCTCCTTCGTTTTCGCGGCGAGCGAGGCGGTGAGTTCTTCCAGCTCGCTTTTGGTGGTGGCGACTTGAGTGGCGAGCTTCTTGTCCTCGGCCTGCGTGGTCTTGAAATGTGCTTCCGCCGTGGCGGCCAGTTCCTGGACGTTTTGGAGACGCTGCTCGGCGGTGGCGACTTGCGACTGACGATCGCTGAGATCGGTCTCGGCTTGTTTGATGTCTTCCCGCAGTTTGCCGAGGTCGTGCGAGAGATTCGTCTGCTGATCCTCGATGGTGCGGACTTCTTTTTCGACGGCTTCGCGACGCGTGGTGAGCGTCTGAATGAGCAAATGCTGCGCCCGGCCATGCTCGGTGGCGGCGAGAAGCTCGCGAGTGCGTTCGTCGCGATCTTTGACCAGCGCGGCGACGGCGGCGACAACCTCCGCTTTGTGCGATTCGACGGCTTTGAGCGCCTCGTTGCTGTCTTTCAGGCGTGAATCGGTCTCCGAGAGATCGGAGAGCTTGTTTTCGAGGTCGGCAGCCTTGTCTTCGAGGGCTTTGACCTGTGCGGCGAGATCGGTGGAGCGGGTGGTGCGCAGCTCGATTTGGAGATCGAGTTCGTCGCGTTCCTTGGTGGCGGCTTTTTGCTGCTCGGTGGCTTTGGCCTGGGCTTCGGCAGTCTGCTTTTGAATCTCGGCCAGCTTTGCCTCGGCGGCTTTTTGCTTCGCGTCAAAATCAGCCTGCGCGGCATCGCGATCCTTGGAGATGCGTTCGAACTCGCTCTTCGCGGCCTGCTGCTTCGCGTTGAAGTCATCGACTTCGGCGCGGAGCGTGGTGAGGCGCTGCTCGGAGCCGCTCACGTCTTTTTGATGCGAAGTCTGCGTGGCGAGAAGCGCGGCGATGGCTGTTTCGAGCACGCCACGCTGATCCTGCATCTGGCCGAGCTGCTTGGTGACCTCGACGAGTTTTGTTTCGCTGCCGCGAAGGGCCTCGACGCGGGCTTGGAGCGCCGTTTCTTCGCCGCTGGTCTGGGCGAGGCGCTGCTGCGTATCGAGAAGCTGCTCCTGCGCCTTGTTGAAGGCGGCGTTCTTGGCTTCGAGGTCGTCGGTGAGCTTTTGAAGCTCGGCGCTGCGTTTGGATTTCTGCTCGGCCTCGGACTTCTCGGCTTCGGCTTTCAGTTTGGTCAGCTCGGCGATGCGAGCTTCGCTCGTGGCGATATCGGCGGTGAGCTTGGTGAGTTTTCGCTCGGCGGAGGAGGCTTCCGCGCTCCTTTGCGCTAGCGTGGTTTCGAGGGCGTTGAGGTCGGCGGAGAGCTTGTCGAGCTTCGTTTGGGCGGACGAGGCGTCCGCACTCCTCGTGGTGATTTGCTCGGCGAGTTTCGCGGCCTCGGTTTTCTTGGCTTCGAGTTGCTGGTCGAGGGCTTGAATCTCGGCGTTGCGCTTGGTCTTTTGCTCGCCTTCGGATTTTTCGGCTTCGTTGCGGCGCTGGACGAGTTCTTTGATGCGGGCCTCGGCGACGCTGATCTCGGCGGTGAGTTTGGCGAGCTTTTCCTCAGCGCTAGTGAGCGTGGGCAGCTTGGCTTCGAGGGCCTTGGTTTGCTCGGTGAGCTGCTTGAGCTTTGCCTCGGTGACGGTGGCGTTTTCGCTGAGCTTGGCAAACTCGGCCTGTTTGGCAGTGAGGCTGGTTTCGAGGCCTTGGAACTCGATGGCACGTTTTTCGCCTGCGGCGATGTCGGCGACGAGTTTGGAGAGATTGCGGCTCGCGGCGGCGGCCTCGGCCATGTTCGACGACAAGGTCGATTCGATGGCCTTTGCTTGATCGGTGAGCAGGGCGTGCTTTTTCTCGGTGGCGCTGAAATCAGCGGTGAGTTTGTCGAGTTCGGCCTGCTTGGCGGTGAGAGTCGCTTCGAGGGTTTTGAGCTCGGTGCCGCGCTTGGATTGAATCTCGGCCTCGGATTTTTCGGCGTCGGCTTTGCGAGTGGTGAGTTCGGTGAGACGAACTTCGGCGCTGGAGATATCGGTGGTGAGGTTCGAGAGCTTGGTTTCAGCGGACGAGGCGTCGGTGGTCTTTTGGGAAAGCGTGCTTTCGAGAGCCTGGAGCTTCGCGGAGAGGTCTTTGAGTTTCGTTTCGGCGGACGAGGCGTCCGCGCTCCGGGTGTTGAAAAGGGCGACGAGGGTGGCGAGTTCGGCCTGCTTTGAGGTGAGGGTCGATTCGAGAGCTTGAAGCTCGCCGCTGCGCTTCGATTTGAGTTCGGACTCGGACTTTTCGGCGTCACCCTTGAGCCTCGTCAGCTCGGCGAGGCGGGCTTCGGCGGTGGCGATGTCGTTTTGAAGCGCGGTGAGCTTTTGCTCGGCGCTGGCGGTATCGGTGGCTCGCTTGGCCTCGGCGGCGGTGTGGATGCTTTCGAGGGCTTTTTGCGCGGTGGCGAGGTCGGCCTCGGCTTTGGTGACGAGGGTGCGGGTGGAATCGAGCTTGCTCTCGATGTTGCCGAGATCGCGGCGCTTCTGGTCAAACTTGGCGGCCTCGGCTTGGGCGTTTTCCACCTCGGCACGGGCGTTTTGGACCTGCTGGCGGAGCGTTTCGGCTTCGGACTTGAAGCCGGTGAGGCTGGTCTGGGTCTCGGTGAGTTCTTTTTTGCGGACTTCGAGGGTGGCCTCCAGGCTGCGGAGCTCGTCGCGGCGGCGTTGCTCGACCTCGGCCTCAATTTTCAGGGCGTCGCGCTGCTGGCGGAGCTTGTCGATTTCGTCGCGGAGGTCAGCGGCCTGTTTCGCGGCGGCGGGGTCGGGCTTAGGGATGAGCGAGGGCGGAGGCGCGGCGGGGGACTTTTGCGAATCACCGGTGGAGGAGGCCATGCGATGCACGACCGGCTTGGTGGGCTCGACCTTGCCGGTATCTGGCGAAGGCGGTGGCGAGTCGTCTTTGTCACGGGCGGGAATGCCCTCGGTATCGCCACGGCGGCCGTCGATACGGGGCGGCTCATTTTTGGTGGCGACGGCTTTGGACGCACCGACGGGCGCGAGGCCCTTTGGTGCTCGCTCGCGGAAGCGGCTCTCCAACTGGCCGAACATGATGCGATCCCCGCCTTTCACGCGGGCTTTCTCGATGCGCTTGCCGTTGACGAAGGTGCCGTTGGAGGATTTCAGATCGATCAGCTCGTAAACGCCGTCCGGCTGCTTCAGGAACTCGGCGTGGAAGCCGGAGATGAAGGTGTTGTCGATGACGATGTCGTTTTTCGCGTCACGACCGATAGAAAGACGGTCTTCGAGCACATCGAAGACGAATTCGTTACCATCGTTGAGGTTGAAGGCCAGGTACGGCATGCGGCGGACGCAGAAAAGAGGCGGTTGAAAGCGTGTAAACTAGCGGGGGAAAATCAGTGAAGCAATCTTAATGAAATTTGGCGGACAAGAGGGAAGATGGTGGGGCTATTGTTTCAAAAATCAGTCCGATTCCAAGCATTCAATTAAGAATACCAAAATATGACCACGAAAAGTTACACACGCGAATTCTGGCTTCTCACCCTGGCCGGAGCGGCTTTTTTGCTCGGCTGCGCCGCTCCGCTGCCCCCGGCGCAGGCCGGTTTGACCTCGGCACAGATGGACCGGGTAGGCCGACGCATCTGGCAAAACGAGTGCGCCGGCACCGTGGCGGGCCTGACGAGCTGGAACGGCGGCGAGGATTTCGCGTCGCTGGGGATCGGCCATTTCATCTGGTATCCGGCGGGTCGGAGCGGGCCGTTTGAGGAGAGTTTTCCCGGTCTCGTCCGCCATCTGGAAGCCCGTGGTGTGCCGATGCCTAGCTGGACAAAAGGTGCGTGCGCCTGGAACTCGAAGGCGGCCTTTGACGCTGACAAAAACGGCCCGCGACAGGCCGAACTGCGCAAGATCCTGGCCGCCAACGTGGGCCTGCAAACCGAGTACATCATGCTGCGGCTCCAGCGGGCCTCCGGCAGCATGACCGGCGCCGCGAAGACGAGCTTCACGGCTTTGAGCACGACGCCCGAGGGGATGTTTTGCCTGATCGACTATGTGAATTTCAAAGGCGAGGGCACGAACCCGAAGGAACGCTATCGCGGCCAAGGCTGGGGCCTCATGCAGGTACTCGAAGACATGCGTGGCGGCACGCCTGCCGCCTTCGCCGAAGCCTCCAAACGCGTCCTCAGCCGCCGCGTGGCCAATTCCCCGCCCGAACGCGGCGAGCAGCGGTGGCTGGCTGGGTGGCATAACCGCTGCGAGGCGTATAAGCGGCCGCTGTGAGGAGATGGATCAATCCAGCCAGTTTTCGTGCCGAAGGCCCGGCACTTGGCTGAAGTCCACGCTATTCCGGGTGAGCACGACCGCCTCGTGAGCCAGGGCGATGCAGGCAATTTTCAGGTCCATGCTGCCGATGCGGACGCCGCCAGTGCGATGAAGGGAAAAGAGCGCCGCTGCATCAAAATCCCACGGCAACACCAGCCAGGCAGAGTAAAACTCCATGGTCGTGAGCAATCGGCGGTATGGTTCCACTTGGTCCTCGGGCTTCGGCCTCTTTCGAATCTCCGCCATCCATCCGCGAAAGTGCTCCTCCGCGCTGATGATGGTCGTCGCGACGCTGTCGCCGCTCTTACGCAGGCGGTTGAGAAGCCTGATCCCGGCGGGCGAGCCACGCGAAATTTACTGCGTGTGGTTGGTATCGAGGATCAGCAAGGTGGCTCATGGCTCCTGCTGCGATGCGCGATAATCGCGGCCTAGGCGCTCGGCCTCTTTCGAGAGGTCATCATCCGGCAGCATGCCCAGCGTGGCCTGCCAGTGTTTCTCCACCGGCGTGAGCTGCAAAACTTTCGCCGTGAGCTGTGCGAGCGTTTATTCCAAGCTGGTGACTCGAGTTTCGAGGGTCTGTTCCATGAGAAGAAAATACGCGGAAGGCCGCACGATGCCAATGCCGAGTTTTGACCTGCCCTGACAGAGTGACGGTGTGACCGGCGTTCGCAGCGCCTCCATGAAGACCCTGCTCGTCCTTTTGCTCCTGGCCTCCCCGCTGCTCGCGGCGAAGCCGAATGTGCTTTTTCTCTTCGCCGATGACCACACTTACGAGGCGGTGAGGGCCTTCGAGCACACGGATATCGACACGCCGAATCTCGACCGCCTCGCGGCCCGCGGCACCACCTTCACCCGCGCTTACAACATGGGTTCGTGGAGCGGCGCGGTGTGCGTAGCGAGCCGCACGATGCTCATCAGCGGACGCAGCGTGTGGAATGCTGGCAAAATCCACAGGACCACCGATGCGGAGCGCAAGGCCGGCGTGCTCTGGCCGCAGCTCATGAAGAAAGCGGGCTACAAAACCTACATGACCGGCAAGTGGCACATCGAGACCGATGCCGCGAAGTGCTTTGACGTGACACGCGATGTCCGCGCCGGCATGCCGAAGACCGTTCCCCCCGCCTACAACCGTCCCATCGCCGACCAAACGGATGCGTGGAGCCCGTTCGATAAATCCCTCGGCGGCTTTTGGGAAGGTGGCACCCATTGGAGCGAGGTGGTGGCGAATCACACCCTCAGCTTCCTCGCCGATGCAAAGCAAGGCAGCGATCCCTTCTTCATCTACGCGGCCTTCAATGCCCCGCATGATCCGCGGCAGGCGCCGAAGGAATTCGTGGACCGCTACCCGCTCAGCCGGATCGCCATGCCGGAGAATTTTCTCCCCGAGTATCCGCACAAAGACGCCATCGGCTGCTCGCACAAGCTGCGGGATGAAAACCTCGCGCCGATGCCGCGCACCGAGCTGGCGGTGAAAACGCACCGCGCCGAATACTACGCGCTCATCACGCATCTCGACTCGCAGATCGGCCGCATCCTTGATGCGATCGATGCCTCCGGGCAGGCGGAGAACACCTGGATCTTCTTCACCGCCGACCACGGGCTGGCCGTGGGACATCACGGCCTTTTCGGCAAACAAAACCTGTATGACCACAGCGTGCGCGTGCCCTTCCTCGTCGCCGGTCCCGGCGTGGCGAAAGGCGCGAAGAACGACGCCGCGATCTATCTGCAAGACGTGATGGCCACCGCCCTCGATCTCGCCGGAGCGGAAAAACCCGCGCATGTCTTCTTCAACAGCCTGCGTCCGCTTTTGAACGGCGAAAAAAGCCGCTACGAGTCCGTCTATGGTGCCTACCTCGAACTGCAACGCGCCATCACCCACGATGGCTGGAAGCTCATCGCCTATCCGAAAGCCAAAGTGCTGCGTCTTTACCACCTGGCCGAAGATCCGCAGGAGATGCAGGACCTCGCCGCGAAGCCCGAGCATGCCGCGAAGCTCAAAGACCTCCTCCAACGCCTCGTGAAGCTCTCCGCCGACCTCCACGACGAGGTGGATCTGACGAAGGTGTTTGGGGAATAAACGCCGCGCCGCTCACGACCGTGAACTAGCCAATGGCGTGAATCTACCCGGAAGCGGGATGTGGATGAGCAGCAGCAAGATCGAGCCGCCGATGAAGGGCAGCCAGGCGTCCTTGCCGGGGCTGCCGAGGCCATTGACGAAGCCCAGGACGCCAATGCTCTCACTGAGGGCAAAGACGATGACGTTGCCGATCATGAAAAAGCTCTGCCCCGGAAGCGTCTCGATGGACACTTTGCCTTTGGCGAAGCCGCCGAGTAGGAAATGGCGTAGCACAAAGGTCAGCGCCGCGTTCACTCCGGCCACGAGGGCGAAGATGTCGGCATTCGATTCTCCCTTCGGCTCACTGGTGTCGGTAGTGAGCACAAAAACGAAAATGAGCTGACCGATGATGAGCGAGCTCCAGATGAGGAAGACGGTGAGAAAGACAGGGCGAATGGGCATGGGTGGGAGAACGTGGAACAGGTCACGGCTTCAGCCAGTACTCGAAGAAGCGGTAGATGGCCTCGTTGGATACTTCGTTGGGGTCGTGTTTCTCGCGGTTGGTCATCGAGACGCGGTCGGTGAAGCCCAGGAGTTGGTTCACGGCGATGGCTTGCTTGAGGCAGAGCCAGCGCTTCGGCGGGTCCTCTTCTCCACCAGAGACGAGGAAGGGTCGCGGAGCCATGAGCGCGTGCAGTTCTTGAAGGTCGTGGCCTTTTTCGACGAGTGCCTTGTAGGCACCAGTGCGCGGGCTGTCCGCTCGCACGAGGCCGGGCAGGCGTGTGAGCGAGGGATCGAGGCCGAGATACCACGGCTCCTGGTAGTTGATGCTGTGGCGCGGCTCATCAAAGACGATGCCGGGATCGCTCCAGGCGGCGCAGGCATATTTTTCCCACAGGCAGGAGCCAAACAGCGACCACTTGCCGCCATACGAATGGCCGACGATGCCGATGCGGCTTGAATCGACCTCTGGCTGCGCGGCGAGGGCGTGCCACATGTTGGCGCAAAGGTAGCCGAGGTAGGATAGCGGTTGGCATTTGGCTTCGGGGCTCAGCACGGGCTTCCGCGCATCCCCGCCGGGCGAACCGATGCAAAGCGTCACAAAACCCCGGCGGGCGAGCTGCCAGGCAAAATCACGCAGTGGTTTGTCGCTGAGTCCGGCGCTGGTTTCGGGATCGTAATACGGCACGAAGACCGCGGGACGTTTGCCAGAGGCTTTCGGTAGAAGTAGGTAACCATCGCCGGTCTGACCGGGGGCGATCTCGATGCGCACTTTTCGCTGCGTGATGCCTTCTTCGCGAGTTTGGGTCTCCAAGACTTCGAGGCGAGGATTCTCGATCACCTTCGGCCAGGCGCCCATGAGGCCGTGCCAGTCCTGGAGGATCTCCTCACGGCGTCGCGGCCAGTCCTGCGCGGTCTTCACCGGGCTGCCATCGCGAAAAACCAGCGGAGAAGCGCCCAGCGCAGATTGAGAGGCAAACTCCGCCGGCATCGTCGTGAACGGTGCCTCGGCAAAACCCAGAGTGAGAAGCGAGAAGAAGGCGAAAGCGAGTTTCATCCTCTCCAAGTCGCGATCAAACCGCCCGACGTTTCAGTCTTTGATCATCCCATCTGCGCGATGATCTGCGCCGCGACGATGCGCAGCAGCATCGTGAGCGGATAGACGGCGGCGTAAGCGATGGCCGGCGAGTCACAGCGAGCCATCGTGGTGGCAAAGGCGAGGGCGGGAGGATCCGTCATGCCGCCGGAGAGCAGGCCGCAGAGGTTCATGAAGTTCATGCGGTGCCATTTGCGTGCGATGAACCCCAAATGCCCGCGAAGATCGCGGCGAACTTCGTCTCCTGAAGCATGTGAACGGCATTGCCGAGGGCCTGCGTGGCGTGGTTGAGGCTTTCTTCATCGCCCACGAGCTGGAGCATGTCGCCAAATTGCAGCCGCACATCCGGCA
>JBEIGR010000109.1:0-11772 GCA_040381795.1 Verrucomicrobiaceae bacterium
GGCGTGGAAGGTGCCCACGGCGATCTTTTTGCCCAGCCCGTCCCGCACCATGCCCTTCACACGCTCGCGCATTTCGTTCGCGGCCTTGTTCGTGAACGTCACAGCCAGGATGTGCTTTGGCTCGATGCCCTCGTTCACCATGTGGGCGATGCGGGCCGTGATCACACGGGTCTTGCCCGTGCCGGCGCCCGCGAGGATGAGCAGCGGCCCGTGAATGTGCGTCGCCGCTTCGCGCTGCTGAGGATTGAGAGTGCCGGTGAATCCGCTCATGACCTCGTCGCGCTCCCCACCATTCGCCCGACGACACGCCGCGCCATGGCGACGAATTTTTCAGAGCGGTAAAAATCAGAATTCATGCTCTGCTCATGGCACGCGAAGGAAGTGATGCAAGCAGCAGCATTCACAGGATGGATCATGCCTTACGACGCCGACTTCCGAGCATCAGCCGGATGCGAGTTGGGTGCCTGCGCCCACTGATCAGCCCGAGAATAAGCAGCCGCGTGGCACCGTCTGGCGCAAAAAAGACCTTGTGGGAAAAACGAGCTAGCTTGACCCAGCGAATGGACTCTCCAGAAGCGAGAAGCTGGCCTCTGAGCGTGCCCGAGGCGAGGCCGCGTAGCGCCGTCTTGAAATCTGCCTCAAACAGGTCCGCCAGATCTCCGTCGATTTCCTCGAACCATGCCTTCGACTCGCGAAAGTCCTCGGCCGCAGCCGGGTGGTGTGTCAGTTCAAAGCGAGAATCCATAGGCCTCCTCGGTCGAGAGGCCTTTCACCAGGCCGCTGCGAAGATCGGCGGCGCGTTTTTTGAGTTCTTTGACCAGACCGGCATCCGCAGCCGGTTCTTCAAGGCTTTCGAGCAGCAGCACGGCTAGACTCATGCGCTTGTTGGCAGGAAGCTTGAGAGCACGTTGGCGGATGGGCATACGGGCGGTGGTCATGGGTGAAAGCTAGTCACAGGCCCAAAACCAGCAAGCTAGCATTTGCTGCATCCTCCCGCCTGCGCTTGTTCACCAACTCATCTCGTGACCAAACAAGCTGTCCTCGACCAATTCCGTGCCGTGCTGCAAGCCGATCTCGACACGCTCATGCGTGCCGCTCAGGGGGCCTTCGCCGCAGCGACTGATCCAGACAGCAAGGCGGAAAACAAATACGACACGCGCACGCTGGAGGCCTCCTACATTGCCCGTGGGCAGGCAAAACGTGTCACAGAGCTTCAGGAGGGCGTGCAGGCCTTTTCGGCGCTTTCCGGTGTGGAGCTCGAAGAAGGCTCCGCAGCTTCATTGGGCTCACTTGTGGCTTTGGAAGGTCCTGACGGCGTCGATCACTACTTCATCGGCCCGGCGGCTGGAGGCATGGAGATTCGCCACGAGGGTCGTGAGGTTGTCGTCATCACGCCAAGCTCACCCATGGGTCAAAAACTCGTCGGCAAGCGAGTCGGTGACGTCGTGGCCATTCGTACTGGCGTGACGGCGAAGGTCGTCGGCGTGAAGTGAACCTACCTCGTGGCCAGTCCACGCTGACGCCATTCGTTGAGTACTTTGGGCAGCAGGACATGCTCGACTTGCTTGATGCGATCGTGCAGCACGGTGGCGGTGTCGCCGGGAAGGATGGGGACGGGGCCTTGTTCGAGGATGGCACCGGTATCGATTTCGGCGGTGACGAGGTGGACGGTGCAGCCGGCTTCGGCATCGCCAGCATCGAGCGCATCCTGCACGGCGTGAGCGCCTTTGTGCTTTGGCAGCAGGGAAGGGTGGACGTTGACGATGCGGCCTGAGTAATGACCGATCACCGGCTCCTTCAAGATGCGCATGAAGCCCGCGAGTACGACTACATCGGTGCGAGCTCGTTCGAGATGATCGAAGATTTCCTTCTGCGCGGCCTCGCCTAGCTTTTTGGGGTTCGAGCCGGGATCGACGAAGTGGGCGGGAAGTCCGGCCTGCTTGGCGATGGCGAGGAAGCCGGAGTCTTTTTGATCTGAAATGGCCGCCACGACCTCGGCGTCGAGTTTTCCAGCCTGAATGGCCTCGACGATGGCGCGGAAGTTCGAGCCGACGCCGCCGCCGAGCACGGCGAGGCGCAGCTTGCCGCCTTGAGGCGCGTGCATTTTTTGAATGGTGGCCGTGGTGGAGCGGCCGGGGACCAGCGGTAGGATGCGGATCTCCGCGCCCACGGATTGCAGGGCGGCACGCTCCTCGCCATTCAGCGACTCGACGGTGTAATCACCGCCCTTGGCATACACATGAGGGCGGATGGTTTCGATGAGGCTGGTGGCTCGTTCATCGCCAAAAACGACCACCCCATCCACGGCTCGCAGGGCGCACAAAACCTCGGCGCGATCGTTTTCGTTGTTCAGCGGCCGGTCGGGGCCTTTCAGGGCGCGGACGCTCGCGTCCGAATTCAGTGCCACGACCATCGCATCGCCCAAAGCGCGGGCATCGGCGAGGTAACGGACGTGGCCAGCATGCAGAAGATCGAAGCAGCCATTGGTGAAGACCAGCTTCTTCCCCTGCGCGTCCAATTGATCACGGAGCTGCCGCACTTCGGCAGCCGTGGCGGGTTTGAAATCAGCTTCGGTCATGCCTTTGCTCATGGCGTGAACCACTGACGATGCAAGAATCAATGCTTCACCGTGCCGAGATGCTTTTTGAAGAAGGCATCGGCGATGTCCACCGTCTCGGCGCACCAGGGATCGCTCATCCAGAAGGGATGCGGAGCATTCTTGAGCGTGTGGACGGCGGTTTCGATGCTCAGCGCCTTGAGTTTCTCCATCATTTCCGCGCGGCCGATTTTGAGAGTGTCTTTTTCACCCTCAATGAAGATCGTCGGGCAAACACCGGCCCGCACATGGGTGATGGGTGAGGCGGCAGCGAAAAGATCCGGCTTCTCGGCGGCGGTGGAGCCAAAGAAGAGCACCGCGCCTTCATTGGTTTTGTCCTTGTTCGCGGCGACGAGGTCCTGCGTGGCGGCCATGACGATGCAGGCCTTCACGGCGCTGCTTTGATCTTTGAAGGGGCCATCGTCTTCAAACGCGGCGAGGCCGCTGGTCATGGCGGTGAGGCCGGAGAGATGGCCGCCGGCGCTGCCGCCCATGCAGCCGATGCGCTCGGGGTCGAGTTTGAGTTCCTTGGCATGGGCACGCAGGCAGCGCAGCGCGGCTTTGCAATCGTGGATGGCGGCGGGATACTTCGCCTCGGTGGACAGGCGGTAGCTCACGAGCGCGGTGACAAAGCCACGCTGGGCGAGACGCTCCATCATCGGCTTGTCCGCCTCCACCTGGCGGGCTTTCCAGCCACCGCCGTGGATGTCGAGGATGCAGGGATAGCTGCCGGGAGCATCCGGGACGTAAACGTAAAGCTCGACGTGGTGCTCGGGATGCTTCTCGACCTCGATGGTCTTCAAGGTGAAGCCTGCAGGCGTCTGCGGATTGAGCTTTTTCCACTTCGGCGGCGCATCCGCAGCGTGGATCGAAAAGGCGAGGGCGAGGAAAAGAGCGAGGCGCTTCATGTGGCTGGCATGAACTCCGCCGCTCCGTCGTTCTTTCCCGCGCATGACCTCCTCTCCCGACCGCCTTGGCATCATCGGCATGGGCCTGATGGGCAGCGCCGTGATGAAACGCACCGGCGCGGCCTGCGGCTGGGATCTCGACGCGTCTCGCTGCGTGAAGGCGAAGACGGCTGGCGAGGTTTTCAGCCGCTGCGAGGTCGTTTTTCTCTGCCTGCCGAATTCCAGCATCGTGCGGGAGGTTTTGCGCGGTGCGACGCTGAAGCCCGGCCTCATCGCGATCGATACCACGACAGGTGATCCGGCCGAAATGGCGGCTCTCGGAGCCGAATTGGCCACCCAAGGCATCCACTACCTCGACGCGACGATTTCCGGAAGCAGCGTCCAGCTGGCTGCGGGCGATGTGTTGGTGATGGCAGGCGGTGATGCGGCGGTTTTTGAGCGTTGTCAGGAGTTGTTCGCGAAGCTGGCGCGTGACGCCGTTCACACCGGCCCCTGCGGCAGCGGCGCGAAGATGAAACTGGTCACGAATCTCGTTCTCGGCCTCAATCGCGCGGCTTTGGCTGAAGGGCTTGTTTTGGCGGAAGAGCTTCAAGTGGGCGGAAAACAGGCTTTGGACGTGTTGCGCCGCAGCATGGCCTACTCCCGCATCATGGACACGAAGGGCGAAAAGATGCTCGCGCGGGATTTCACGCCGCAGGCGAAGCTCTCGCAGCATTTGAAGGACGTGCGCCTGATGCTCGCCGCCAGTTCGATCCCGCTGCCGCTGAGCGAGACGCATCGCGAACTGCTCGAAAAAGCCGAGGCGCTCGGTTTTGGCGAGGCGGACAACAGCGCGGTGATCGAAGCCATTTCAAATCCATGACCGCCCGCCAACGCTACCTTGTCCTCATCACGAGTTTTCTCGCGCTGTCTTTGATGGCGTGGAGCTGGGATTGATGCCGGTGGCGTCGCTTTCGGTGTCGAAGAGTCTGTTGGGGGCTGGCTTCACGCCGGAGCTGGGTGGCGAGTGGTTTGCGCGGTTCACGGCGGCTCTGATGCTCGGCGCGGCGATCGGTGGCATCACGCTGGGCAGCCTGGGTGATCGAGTGGGGCGCACGCGGGCGATGGGCGTGTGCATTTTGTTCTACTCGGTGTTCGCGGCACTCGGCGCGTATTCGCAAGATCAGTGGCAGATGCTGGCGTTGCGTTTTTTGGTGGGGCTCGGTGTCGGCGGCCTGTGGCCGAATGGCATCGCGCTCGTTTCGGAATGCTGGAGCGGCGCGTCGAGGCCGCTGGTGTCCGGCGCGATGATGGCGGGGCTGAATGCGGGCATCCTGCTGCTCTCGCAGCTCGCGTTGAAATGGTCGATCACGCCGGAGTCGTGGCGCTGGGTGTTTCAATTCGCAGGCGTGCCGGCCTTGCTGGGTGTTTTTGTGCTGCTGGCACTGCCGGAGTCGCCGAAATGGTTGGCGATGCGTGGTGAGGTGAAGGCGGTGACGCCGCTGCGGGAGCTGTTTCAGCCTTCGCTGATTCGTTTCACGCTCATCGGCATCCTCATCAGTGCCATTCCGATGATCGGCGCATGGTCCGCGAGCAAGTGGATGATCCCTTGGGCCGATAAAATCCCCGGAACGGCCAACGTGGGTTACCAAGCCGCCATGCAGGGCTGGTGGGCGCTGGGAGCCACGCTCGGCAGCTCTGCCGGGGCGCAATTCGCGAGCTATGCGCTCATCAGTGTGACGACCTTCGCGATCACGCGATCACCTTCGTGATGTTTCAAAACACCGCTCCGCTGCGGGAGGGCTTTCACGCCATCGTTTTCATGCAGGGCTTCGTGGCCACGCTGTTCTTCGGCTGGCTGGCGCTGTATCTGCCTGAGCTGTTTCCTACCCGCGTGCGGGCCACCGGCAGCGGCCTAGCCTACAATTCCGGCCGCTTTGCCACCGCCTTCGGCGTGCTGGCAGCGGGTTATCTTTTCGCCGCGCTCGTCGGTGACTATCCACGCGTTGGCACGATCTGCGCCAGCATCTACGCCCTCGGCTGCGTGGTCATCTGGTGGGCACCGGATACCAAGGCGCGGGGGCTTGAGGGCTAAGGCATTTACTTCGCCTGCTTCATCGCCACCAGGCGGGTGGTCACTTGCTGGCGGACGGGAAGGATTTTGCCATCGACGCTGAGATTCACGACGGCGAGGAGGACGGAAAGCGAGACGGTCTGCCTTTCGAGATCAAAGAAGATCTGTCCGGTGACTTTGGAATCGGCGCCGACTTTCACGGAGCGTTTCGTGCCCTCTTCCGGCTGGGTCTCCATCGTGCCTTCAAAGGCGATCTGCGCATGTTTTCGACCGTTGCGGTCCACGATGCCCTCGAACTTGGATTTGAGCTTCACCTGCACCTGACCGGCCTCGGAAAAGGGGATGACTTCATCGCTGATCCACTTGTCACCCGGGCGGACGGGGATTTTGGGGAGGCCCATTTCCATCGAGCGACGGTAGAGGGTGGCGAGCTGCTTGGCATCGGCGATGGAGGTGAGATCGGGGTTTTCGCCGCCGCTGAGCATGGAACTGATGTCTCGCACGTCTTGGAAATCGCCCTGCGGATTGTAAACAAGGGTGAAACTGCGTCCGGCGGCTCCACCGACGGCTTTTTGCAGCACGGGGAGGGCATCGGCCATCTTGGCGGAGTCGAATGGATGCAGCAGGCCGTCTTGGAGGAGCTCTCCCTTGAGCGAATCAATGCTCACGCGGGCAAGCTGCTCACCGGCGTCGTTTTTCGTGACCTTGATGGAGGTCGTCTGGCGCATGCGGAGCTTCTGATCGTGCTTTTGGCCGATGGTGGTGAGGAGCGTGGTGGTGTCCGTGTCCGATTCCTGGAGGTAAAACTGGCCGGGTTCCCAGCGGAGCCGCACCTCGATCGTCTCCTCCTGGGCCTGGCAAAGGGTGGCCGCGAGGGCGAGAAGTGGAAAAAAGGCGCGGGGAAGCATGGCGGCGGGGATACCGTAGGCTGGGCGCTTTGGCAACCGGGGCATGAAGCGCCGTTTTTTGTCGGCGTTGGGTCTTGGCAGTCAGGTTTGAAAAAATCTGCCTGGAAGTTGGCACGCTTCCCGCTAAATTAACTTTGCGCACCGGTCAGCCGGGAAAAATCATCCTTCTGTCGGCCTCATCGTTGCAATCCCAGAAACCACATATCTAATTGCCGTTAACCATGAAAAAAATCGAAGCAATCATCAAACCCTTCAAATTGGAGGATGTGAAAGAAGCCCTCGCTGAGGTAGGAGTCGAAGGCATGACCGTCGTGGAGGTGAAGGGATTTGGCCGTCAAAAAGGCCATACTGAAATTTATCGCGGCAGTGAATACACCGTGGACTTCCTCCCCAAAGTAAAGATCGAAGTCGTCGTGGACGATAGCCGTGGCGATGACGTCGTGGCTGCCATCCAGAAGGCTGCCAACACCGGCAAGATCGGTGACGGCAAGATCTTCGTGAGCGCGGTGCTCGATGCCATCCGCATCCGCACCGGCGAGCGTGGTTCTGATGCCGTGGCTTCATCCGCGAGTTAATAAACCCCCAAAACCGCTTCATTTGTTGAACAAAGGCCCGCCTGCATCCGCTGGTGGGCCTTTTGTTATTTATCGGGCGATACGTCCAAAGCGTTAGTGAAGGCGTAAAACAGGCAATGTATAAAATCCTGCTCCTCTCCTGCTCGGTGTTGGCTGCCTGCACCAGCCTGCCGAACCCCAATTCGCCGTCTGGCAAGGTGAGCGATGAAGCGGTGAAGCTCCTCGAAAAAAGTGCGGCGAAGGCTGGCAACCCCTGGCGGAGCTTGGAGAAAGTGGAAGTGGCCTTCACCGGCGAGTGGACGAAGGTCGTGCAAAAAATGCAGCCGGAACTGGTGAATCCGGCGTATCGAAAAAGCTCCCGCGAGGTCTATTTCCCGCGTTTGAGTCGGGTGGAGCAGACGCACACGGGGCCACGAGGTGTGAAAAACGTGGTCCGCACACCGGGGAAGATCGAGGTGGGCTTCAGCGAATACCGCATGGCGGCAGAGGTGGAAAAAGATGCCGCTGCACTCGTGGCGGATGCTTACACGATGTTCGTTTTCGGGGCGGACTATCTCCTGGCACGCGGCAGCGATTGGAGATTGTGGCTGGCGATGCAGCGGCAGGAGATTGACGGTGATCCTTGCTCGCTGGTTTTCGGCACGCTGAAGCCCGGCGTGGGCCGCTCGGCAGAGGACAAGGTCATCGCCTGGATCAGCCAGCGGGATCAGCGGCTGCGCCGGGTGCAGTTCACGCTCAACGGCCTCGAATCGACCGCTGGGGCGGATGTCGATGTGACCTTCAGCGACTTCCAGTCCGGCCCAAACGGCACCGAATGGCCCCGCCACTTCCTCGAAACGGTGCGCCGTCCTTTGACCCTGAAAGCGCATGAGTGGCGGATGACGGAGCTGAAAGTGAAATAGCTCACCCGGCTCGTTTCCGCCGAAAGGTGCCGGGCGTGAGGCCGGTGCGTTTGCGGAACGCCTCAGCCATGTATTGAGGGTGGGTGAAGCCGCATTTCGCGGCGATGGCATCGAGCGTCAGATCGGTTTGGAGGAGGAGTTTTTCCACGGCGGCAAAGCGCAGGCGGGCGATCTCTTCGCCAGGGCTGCGACCGATGAGGGCCTTCATGCGGCGCTCGAGCACGCTGCGGGAGAGGGCGCATTCGCGGGCCACGCGGGCGACATCGAGCGGCTGGGTGGCATTTTGGCGGATGAACCGCAGGGCGGCGGCGATGCGTGGGTCCTCGACGGCCACGATGTCGCTCGACTGGCGGGTGACGATGTCGCCAGGGGTGTGGAGGTGGCGTTCGCCGGGCTTCGGGAGGCGTTTTTTCGTCATCCACTCGTCGAGTAGCCGTGCGGCATCGTAGCCGACGGCCTGACCGCGAAGGCGCACACTCGAAAGCGGCGGCGAAGCGGTCTCGCAGAGCATGTTATCGTTTCCCGCCCCGACGACGGCGAGTTCCTCCGGCACGGCGAGACCTGCCCGGCGGGCTGCGTCGAGCACCCAGAAGCCCATCTGGTCGTTCACGGCAAAGACGCCGGCGGGCTTGGGCAAAGCACGCAGCCACGTGGCGAGGTCTCGCTGATGCTGCTCCCAGTTTTTGCGTTTGGATTGAAACACCGGGCAGTCGAAGCCGGCATCGTTCACGGCCTGGATGAAGGTATCCCGCCGTTCGAGGAAGAAATGCTCCGAGGCATCCTGCACACAGGCGAAGTGCTGGAAGCCGAGCGTGCGAAAATGCGCCGCCACGCGGGAGCCGATGACGCTGTTGTCGATGCCCACGAAGGGAAAAGGATGCTTCAGCATGCTCGTGCGCAACTCGATGACGGGCAGCTTCGTGGCCTTGAGCTCGCGGATCATCGTCTCATCCACCGTGCGCGAGAGAATGCCATCGCCATGCCAGTTTTTTAGCCACTCCGGGAAGCTGCTGCGCAGGTCCCGCGGCTCCAAATAGAGCGACCACGGCCCGTGCTCGGCCACATAGCGCCGGATGCCGCGCACGATATCGCGTCCATACGACCGCGAGGTATCGACGAGGATGGCGACGGAGGGCAAACGCATAGGGCAAAGGGCGAAGAGCTGAGAGTAACGCCAAGCGCCGAAGCTCGTCCACGATGGATTGGAACTCTTCGCCCTACGCCCTTGGCTCTATGCTTCAATTCCGCAGCAGCCCGAGCAGCTCCCGCATGCGCAGTTCGATGTTCAGCAGGCTGGCCTGCACGCCGGAGAGCCACTCGATGTCGGCTCCGGCGGGGTGTTGCTGCATGAGCTTGTCGGTGGCGTTCAGGGCGGCGGCGAAGAGGGGGAGGCTTTGCTCCAGATCGGTGATGAGGAAGGTCCACTCGGGCTTCGCGGCCTCGGCAAACTGGCGCAGCACATGCACGAGGTGTGCGCCGAGATCCGCCACCGTAGAAAGAAGGCGCAGGACGGCGGGCCGGGTGCGGATTTCATCGTTGAAGACGAGCAGGCTCTGGAAACGGCGCAGTTCCTTCGCCAGCGCGGCAGAGCGTTTGGCGGGATCGGCGGACGGGGTGGGCTTTTCCGCTGCGGGTGGAGTCTTTTTGCCCCCGGGGGGCGCTTGGAAGGGATCGTTGGCAGGATTTTTCGGCTGGAAGGGGTCGTCAAAGCCGGGGCTGTGCAGCGCATCGGCGAGAGCGCCGTCCTGGCCGCGCTCGCCGAGGAGGAAATGCTTCCGACGGGCGCGGTTTTGGCGCAGGAGGGCGTTTTCCTCCTCCTTCGTGAGCTGCCAGCGGGGGGCGGAAACACGGATTTGCAGGTGCCAGCTCTGGATGAGCACGCGCTGGTTGTCCTGATTGAACCACTCGAAGAAAAGCAGGTTTTTCAGCCCCGGCGGCACCGGAAAGGCGCTCGCGGCTTTGCCGGCTCGGCGGCGCGGGATCTTCGCCACACGGTAGGAGGCGGTCATGACGCCCGTGTAGCCGCTTTGCAGGGGGGTGATGGCATCCACGCTGGCCTCGTTCATCTCCGGCAGGGGATTGTGGAAGTCCACGCGGCAGCCGGCGATGTCCCGCAGGAAGTTTCCGACCAGCTCAATGCGCACGGGCTGCTTCTGGCCGGTAAGGTGCAGCATGCCCGTGACCAGCCCCGGCACTTCGTTCGTGAGGTAACCGCCGAGGACTGAGGATTCGAGACACACTATCATTTTGCTCAGGTACTCTAAGGGCAAGATTTTCGGGGCGCAAGCCACGCGGCATATCACAGCCAAATTGTGGCAGACCTTTTGCTTGAGGAAGAGGGCCTCCGGGATCACCGCATGGCCCCCAAACCTAAAACTGAACTCAAAAAAGCCTATGAACTCCCTCGTGACCCTGAGCCGCGCCTTCGTCGAATTCGGCCCCTTCGCCAAAACAGAAATCCTCGATTTCCACAAGCGCGGCCTCCTGCAAGACACCGACTACCTTCGCGATGAAGGCAGCGAAACCTGGCTCCACTACGCCGAATGGGTGGCCGCCTCCCAGCCCGCTCCGAAGCTCAAAGTCGTCAAAGCCGCCGCCCCGAAAGCTGCTCCGGCTGCCAAGAAGACGAAGAAGGCAGCCTAAACAGCTCCACGCCACTGCTGGACTCCCCACCTCACGCATGCCATGAAGCAGGCGTGACCCACGAAACCACGCGCACCTTTCGCAACGAGCTCTGGCGCTCGCTGCCTGCGGGTGTGCTCGACACGCTGACGGCCACTTTTGGCATGCTCGTGGCCGTTCGAGTGTTTGCGATGGGTGACATGGCGAAAGCGAGTTTCCTCGCCGCGACGAGCGGCGGCATGGTAACGAGCTTGTTCGTCGTTCCGCTGCTCCTGCGGGCCAAGAGCACCATCGCACGCACGGCGGCGAAGGTGCAGATGCTCGGCGGGGCCAGCATGGCGGTCAGCGCCGCCTTTCCCGATTCGCCTGCACTTTACCTGCTCGGCCTCGGTCTCGGCATCTTCTGCTTCTCGATGCAGATCCCGCTGATGACGCAGATCTACCGCATGAACTACCCCGAGGCGGCTCGGGGCAAGCTCTACGCCATCGCCGGCGTCACGCGGGCCGGTGCGGCGGTGGCCTTTGGCTACATGGCGGGCTGGCTACTCGATCTCGATTTGAAAAACTACAGCTGGCTGCTGTGGGCGTATGCGATCAGCGGCTTCGTGAGTGGCCTGTGGACCTATGGTCTGCCCGCCACCCCGTGGCAGCCGGAGGAAAATGCCCGCACCAGCCTCTGGAGCGCCTGGCGCTGGGTGCGGGAGGATCATGACTTCCGCACGCTGCTCATTTCCTGGATGATGATGGGCGTGGGGAATCTCGCCGCTGCCTGTCTCTTCGTCGAGTACCTTGCCAATCCCGCCCACGGCATCAATCTCCCAGAAAAGCAGGTCGCCTTCATCACCTGCGTTGTCCCGGTGCTCGCCCGTCTCGTCTTCTCGTATCCGTGGGGGCTCGTGTACGACCGCTTTCACCTCTTCGGCGTGCGTGCGGCGCTGAATGTCTTCTTCGCTGCGGGCATCCTCTGCTTCTACCTCGGCCAAAGCGTGGCCTGGTGGACCTTTGGCATGGCCTTGTGGGGCATGGCCAATGCCGGCGGCAATGTCACCTGGGCGCTGTGGGTCACCAAACTCGCTCCCAAGCATGCCGTGGCCGAGTACATGAGCGTCCACACCTTCCTCACCGGCTTGCGCGGCCTCGTGGCTCCCTTCCTCGCCTTTGCGATGCTCAAGGTGATGACCTTCCAGGCCTTCTCCATCCTCTGCGGA
>JBEIGR010000110.1:0-11755 GCA_040381795.1 Verrucomicrobiaceae bacterium
GGCGACGGCGAGGCCGCCTTCACCGATGTCGTGGGCGCTCAGGACGGCACCTTGCTTCACGAGGTCGAAGTAGCGGCGGTAGGCGGCCATGCTTTCGGCTTCGTCGAAAGACGGGCCGGCGTCGAGGCCGATGCCGCGGGTGTATTTGGCGACGATGCTGCCGCGCAGTCCGGCGCTGGCTTTGCCCAAGACGGCGATCTTGCTGCCGACACGGCGCAAGGAGGCTCCGACGACGTGTTTGGCGTCCTCGACGATGCCGAAGCCGCTGAGCAGCAGCGTGACGGGGATGGAGACGGGGCCTTCGTCGGTGACGAAGTAGTTGTAGAAGCTGTCCTTGCCGCTGACGAAGGGCGCACCATACGCGATGGCGCTCTTGGCCATGCCTTTGGTGCATTCGACGAGGGCGCCGAGCTCGCGCTCGTTGTCGGGATTGCCCATGCAGAAGTTGTCGAGGATGGCGATGCGGTCGGGATTCGATCCCATGGCGACGAGCTGGCGCACGCACTCATCGACGACGGCGCGGCCCATGAGATGCGGGTCGGTCTTGCCCCACTCCGGCAGCAAGGCGCAGGCGAGGGAGACGAGTTGATTGCTGCCATCGACGCGGATGACGCTGCCGTCCTGCGGCGCATCGCCCGCGGCACCGGCGAGCGGTTTGAGGACGGTGTTGCCCTGCACCTCGTGGTCGTATTCGCGGATGATCGGCTCGCGGGAGACGATGGAGAAATCGGAGAGCAGGGTTTTGAGCGTGGCGGTCCAGGATTCCGGACGCACGGGCACGGCGGGCTGCACATCGGCTGGCGTGCGCCATTTCGCCCGCATCTCGCGGCGCGGGGCCTCGTGCAGCGCGGTGACGTGCAAATCGCAGACGGTGGTGCCGTGGTGCATGACTTTGAGCCGCTGCGAGCCGTCGGCCTTCGCGAGGACAAAGATCTCGGTCTGATAGATGTCGGCGAGCTTTTGCAGCTCGGGCAAATCTTTCTCGTCGATGGCGATGACCATGCGCTCCTGGGATTCGCTGATGAAGACCTGCCAGCTTTCGAGATCGGGCGCTTTGAGCGGCGCATTCTCCAGCCAGACCTCGCCGCCGGTATCGCGGAGCATTTCGCCCGCCGCGGAGCTGAAACCGCCCGCACCGCAATCGGTGACGAATTGAATTAGGCCCTTCTCACGAGCGGCGAGCACCCAATCGGCGACTTTTTTCTCCTCGATGGGATTGCCGATCTGCACGGCGGTCTGGTCTTCCTCATGCGAGTCAGTGGTGAGCTCCGCGGAGCTGAACGTCGCGCCTTTGAGGCCATCTTTGCCGGTGCGACCGCCTGCGGCGATGAGCAAATGGCCGGGCTTCACTTCCTTCGCGATGTCCTTGATCGGGATGATGCCGGCGGTGCCGCAGAAGACGAGCGGGTTGTAGATGAAGGTGTCGTCGAACTGGATCGCGCCATTGACGGTGGGGATGCCCATGCGGTTGCCGTAATCACGCACGCCGCGCACCACGCCACGCATGACGCCGAGCGGATGGATGACGTCCTTGGCCTTGATTTGATCCTGCTCGATGTCGGGCGGGCCAAAGCAGAACACATCGAGCGACGCGACGGGCTTCGCGCCCTTGCCCGCGCCGAGGATGTCGCGAATGACGCCGCCGAGGCCGGTATTGGCACCCGCGTAGGGCTCGATGGCGCTGGGGTGATTGTGCGTCTCCACTTTGAGGCACACGGCCTTGTCGTCGTCCAGCTTCACAAAGCCCGCGTTGTCCTCGAAGGCGCTGAGCACGAAGTCGGGCTTCGTTTTGCAGATCTCCTCGGTGACATTGCGGATGTAGGTCTTGAAGAGACCGTCCACGACCTCCTGCTGGCCATTGAGCGTGTGATAAATCTTTGCGCCAAAGATGCGGTGCTTGCAGTGCTCGCTCCAGGTCTGCGCGATGACTTCCATCTCGACATCCGTGGGCTCGCGGCCTTCATCCTGGTAAATCTTCTGCACCGCGAGCATGTCCGCCTTGGAAAGCGAAAGCTTCATGCGCTTCGAGAGGTCGAGAAGCTGGTCAGCGGTGAGATCGCGGAGGGGGATGGAGCGGAAGACGGCTTTGGACATGGGTTGGAAGCCGTCTGGATTGGCGAGGAATGGGGGCGGGTCAAATGGGGAGGGCAGATGCGGGCTTGAATTCAAGGCCCTTCCTCGATAAGCTACCGGTGATGAATAAGTTCACAGCCATTCTGCATCGCGGAGAGCCGGACGAAGGCGGTTTTTGGGCCACCTGCCTTAAGGTGCCTGGAGCCAACGGCCAGGGGGAAACCCAGACCGACTGTCTCGCTGATCTAGCTGAGGCGGTGAGGCTCATCCAGGAGGTAAACCGCGAGGATGCTTTCCGGGAAGACCCGAGCGCTATCGAAACGGAACTGGCGCTGGCATGAAACGCCGTGACCTCATCTGGAGATCAAAAAGCATCTGGCACGCAGCATCTGACGGAACCTGCAGGTTGCCTGTGCAGAAAGGGGCGTGAGGACGTTTAGCCACGCCGCTTCTTCCGGTCCGCCAGGCCGGCTTCGAGGGTGTTTAAAACGCCGGCGCGGTCGAGGGCGATCAGGGCTGGGACATTCAGCCAGAGGCCGGGAAAGACCTGGCTGCGGCAGATGCCTTTTTTATCGGGCTGGAGTTCGATGTATTGGTCGTCCTCAAGAATGAACCAGCTCACGGCTTTGTCCCAAGTGCGGACGACGATGTATTCCTTCACTCCGGCGCGGAGGTAGGCATCGCGTTTGTCGTGCATGTCGTAATTGGAACTGCTGGCGGCGACTTCGACGACGAGTTCGGGAGCGCCTTCGAGGTAGTCATCGGGGGTGCGGCGGGTTTGGCCGCCTTTTTCGGCTTTCCAGAGCAGGACGCCATCTGGCTGAGGAATATCGAAGCGGGAGAGCTTGGTGGTGACGTTCTGGGCGTGCTGAACACCAGTAGTTTTCCAAGCGTAGTGACCGAGCCACAGGTTTGTGATCGAATCGGCTACTCCATGACCTTCAAAGTGTGCGGGCATCATAACATAAGTGATTCCATTGATGAGTTCAGCCTTGAAGTCTTCCTGGGTGGACTCGTAACGCCGCATGAACTCCGCCGCCGTGAGCCGATCACCATTCGCGAGCGGGGGCACGCGAGCAGGCGGCAATTTGGCACGACGAAGTGGAGCTTTAGCGATAGCGACCATGATGAAGGATGATGACGCAACCTGAGGCGGCAGGCAAGAATATAAGCCAGCCTGATCAGCAGCCTTGCGAAAAGTCAGCTCGAACTTACAAGGGCACTCGTATGACCGCGCAGCCGCCTTCCCATTCCCGCCACTGGACCACCCTCTCGCGAAAAGTGGTCTATCCAGGTCGTCCGTGGCTTGAGGTAAGGCAGGAGGTGGTGCGGTTGCCGAGTGGGCGGACGATCCCGGATTTTCACCACATCTGGCTGCCGGATTATGTGATCATGTTTGCTGAAACGGATGACGGGCAGGTGCTGCTGGGTAGGCTTTACAAGCAGGGGGCGGGCACGGAGACGCTGATTTTTCCCGGTGGGGCGATGGATAAGGACGAGGATGCGCTCACTTCGGCGAAGCGAGAGCTGCTGGAGGAGACGGGTTACGCCGCCCGCGAGTGGACGGTGAAGGCGAAGATGGTGGTGCATGCGAACTATGGCTGCGGGCATGCCCATTTTGTGCATGCGAAAGGGCTGACGAAGGTGCAGGAACCGCCGCACGATGACACGGAGGAGCTGACGGTGGAGTTGTATCCTCGATCCGCTCTGCGTGGCCTATTGGAGCGGGGGGAGATCGTGTTGATGGATTGTGCGGCGATGCTCGGGGTGATGGGCGTGTGAGAGGAGAGGGAGTGGTGGAGTGGTGGGGAGCGCAAAAATGGTGCTTGGAAGAGGGGCGGCAGAACCCTGTGTGCCTTGAGTGTGGGCAGGGATTCACTTCAACAATCAGCAATGGGAGTTCATCAATCTGCGGTTTCGAGGACTCTGCGGCAGGCGGAAGCGGGAATGTCGATTGCTGATTGCTGATTTTTGAATGGGCGGAGAGTGAAAAAGGCGCTTGGAAGGGGGGCGGGGCTTCTCTAGTCTCGCGGGATGACCCGACCGACGTTTTCGCTTCGAGATTTTTCCATTCCCATGGCCCTGCTGGCCGTGATGGCGTTTTTCGCCGTGGCGGCACCGGCGTTTTTGAGCGCTCGAAACCTCTCGAACCTCATGGTGGAGCTTTCCATCACGGCCACGCTGGCGATGGGCATGCTGCTGATCATTCTGCCGGGGCACATTGATCTCTCGGCAGGCAGCGGGGTGGGGCTGCTGGGCGGGATCGCCAGTGTGCTGGTGTTTCGCTATGAGCTTCCGGCACCCGTGGCGCTGGCTTTGGGCCTGCTGGCGGGTGTTTTGATCTGGCTGGGCATGGGAGCTTTTATCGTGAAGGAACGGATGCCGAGCTTCATCGTGACGCTGGGCGCACTTTTGATCTTCAAAGGCCTCTTCTGGCAGGTGATCGCGAATGCCACGGTGCCAGTGGCTCCCGGCGGTCAGGCGAATACCTACTCGCTACTCACCACTTACTACCTGCCGACCTCGCTGGGCTGGGCGCTGGCCGTGGTGCTCGTGCTGGCGCTGATCATCACACAGGTGCTGGCGAGGAAAAAACGGCTCGAACATGGTTTCGAGGCGGATAGCCGGGAGATGATGTTTTTGCGGCTTTTCATCGCGGCGCAAGCCATCGCCTTGTTCGTGCTTCTGACGGGGCAATTTCGCGGCATTCCGCTGCCCTCGGTGATTTTGGGTGTGGTGAGCTTTGCGGTGTATGTGATCACACAGCACACGGCGCTGGGACGGCATTTGTATGCGATTGGAGGCAATGCGGAGGCGGCGCTGGTTTCCGGCGTTCCGGTGAACCGGGCGGTCATCGCCGCGTTTGGCTGCATGGGCGGCATTGTGGCCATCACGGGCTTCATGCAGACGGCCTACGCGGGCTCCTCGACGACGACGGTGGGCGAGCTGATGGAGCTGGATGCCGTGGCCGCGTGCGTGATCGGCGGTGTGAGTCTCCGTGGCGGGCGCGGCAGCGTGCTGGGCGTTCTTCTTGGAGCCATGATCATGACGGCGCTCATCAATGGCATGACGCTCATGTCCTTGCAGCCTGAACATAAATTCATCGCCCGTGGCGCGGTTCTCATCCTTGCGGTATGGATGGATATGAGGCTCAATCGCTCCCGCTAAACCTGCCCTCGTTTTTCCATGTCCGCTGCTGCCGCTCTTCTTCGCGATCACCTTTTGCACCGCCAATCAAAAGGCGAGACGCATGTGCTGCTGCGGCCTGGGGTGTTTGGGAGGGCGGCGGAGCCGAAGCGTTCGGAGCCGAAGGTTGAAGTGCCAGCCGCAGCTCGTGAGGTTCTCGAAAGGCCTTCGCAGCCTGCACCACCTCGCGTGAGCCAGCTCACGCCCACCGGCAGCACGAATGCGGAAAAGATCGCCTCGCTCGCTGCCATGGCGGAGACGTGGGAGGCAGCTCGCCAGCTCGGCACACTGCGCCAGACGATGGTTTTTTCCGTGGGCGATCCGAATGCAAAGCTCATGCTCATCGGCGAAGCACCCGGAGTGGAAGAAGAAAGGCAGCGCGAGCCCTTCGTCGGCCCGGCCGGGCAAAAGCTCACGGGCATTTTGAAGGCCATGGGCCTCGAACGATCGCAGGTTTATATCAGCAACATCTGCAAATTCCGTCCCGCGATGGAGGACCAGGGCAACGGCAATCGAGCACCCTCCGATCAGGAGATGGCGGCGTGCCTGCCCTTCGTGCTCACGGAGATCGATGTCATCCGCCCGCAGATCATCGTGGCGCTCGGAGCCACCGCATCGAAGGGCCTCGGCATCGAAGGGCCGGTGGGACGGCTGCGTGGGAAGTTTCATGATTTCCGAGGCACGCCCACCATGGTCACCTATCACCCGAGCTACATCCTGCGGGAGGAAAAAATGAACGGCGGCATGCAGGCGAAGCGCCAGGTGTGGGAGGATATGCTGCAAGTCATGGGCCACCTCGGCATGGCCATCAGCGAGAAGCAGCATGGGTTCTTCAAAGCGAAATGAGCGCATGAAATACGGTATCCATCTGCTGCTCCTCACCCTTCTGGCATTCGTGGAATTGCCAGCGCAGGAGCTGGCTAGCCAGTTTGGCACGAAGAAGCATGTCGAATACATCCCGGGCGATCTGCCGCTCATTCTGTGCTCGCCCCACGGTGGTTCATTGAAGCCCAGCGGGATGCCAGATCGCACTTACGGCGTCACTGGAGCGGATGCCTTCACCCAGGAGCTCACGCGGCTCACAGCGATGGAGATTCAAAAACTCGGCAGTCATCGTCCGCACTTGGTGCTCAGCCATTTGCATCGCAGCAAGCTCGATCCGAATCGCGAGATCAAGGAAGCCGCGCAGGGAAATCCCACCGCCATTACGGTCTGGGAGGAATATCACGCCTTCATCGAGCAGGCTCGCCAAGCCGTGATCAAGCAGCACGGCATCGCCTTCGTCATCGATATGCACGGGCAGAGCCACAAAGGAGAACGCGTGGAACTGGGCTACCTGCATCCACCTTCGGAACTCTCCCAATCCGCCGAGGTGCTGAACTCCGCCGAATTCATCGCTAAAGGCAGTCTCGCTCTGCTGGTGAAGCGATCCGGCCTCAGCTACACCGAGATGCTGCATGGCCCGAATAGCATGGGGGCTCTTCTTTCAGCGCATGGCTATCGCAGCACGCCCAGCCCTCAGATGCCCGTGCCAGACGAACCTTACTTTAAAGGTGGCTACACGATCGCCAGGCATTGCACGGGCAAGACCACGGGCTTTCAGCTTGAGGCGAACCGCAGCCGCATCCGCGACACACCAGCGAACCGCCAGAAATTCGCCCGCGCCTTGGCGGTCGTGCTGCAGGATTACCTCTCCGGGCATCTTAAACTCTCGCTGCGCTGATCTACTATGGTTGATTGCCGATCCTGCTGCATGCTCGCTTTGCTCATCGCCCTCGTGGCATGCAAAAAGCAGCCTGCGAAGGTGGAAAAGGCCGCGCCCACTGCACCGGTGATCGCCTCCACGCCCGTGCTGGAGGGCTTTTCACTCGCCTCGCGGGTGCCGCATGAGGTGGAGGGCTTCGTTAGCAGTTCACGCGGTGCTGAGGATTGGCAGGCTTTGCAGGCCACGCATGCCTGGCAGCGCTGGTCGAATGGCAAAGAGCCGCTGAAACTGCCGCTCGATGATGTGTGTGTGGCGGTAGGGCCTGGCTTTGCGGAGGCCGTGCACACGCTGCGCCCGCTCGGGCATGCTTGGAGCATCGTGGCAGCACGCGGATGGCTCGGTAAAACCATTCTCGGCAAAGCGGTGGCGTGGAATGATCTCGCGGCCATGGATGAGGTCATCCTGGCGCTGGAGAGATTCGAGCTGCCGCTGCTGCTGGTGGGACTGAAAGGGGCGGAGGCACATGATTGGCTAAAGCAGATGGCCGAGCCGCTTTTCACCGCACCGTGGTTTGCGGACGCACCGGTCTCCATGATCACCACCACGAAGGGCGAGCAGATCGCCCTCACGGAGGTGGATGCAGCGCAAGTATTCACGGCGGCATGGCGCAAGGAATGGCTCGCGGCCTTTGCCGCTGCCTCGCAGCCTGAACTCGACGCCACGATGCGGGAAAAGATCGCTCACGCCCTCGATGTGCTCGCGGGGAAGACCTTTGTCATCGCGGTGGGGAAGGGGCAGGATAGTGCGTGGATCGGCATCGCCAGCGCGAAGGAGCAGATCCGCCTCGCAGATGCGCCTGAGGATTCGGCGCTCGCCCTACCGGAGCTTCAGTTCATCTCGCAGCATCAAAACAAGCCTCTCATCGGCCTCGCGATGTGTCGCGGTGCGGTACTCGATGCGCTGAAGGAGGAACCGCTCGTTGTGCCGGTGCTGAGTGGTGTGCTGAGTGGCTGGGAGAATGTGCCGGTGGCCTCGGTGTTTGCTCCTGCTTTGCTCGCGGCAATGCCGGAGGCGAAGAGCGACGAGCATTCACCGAGGCGTGATGCCGCCGCGGTGGCCTGGTGGGAGGAGGGGCTGCACATCGATGCACGCGGCGGCGTGACGCGTGAAGAGGTCGCGGCTATGGGAAAGACATCACGCTTCACCACCGCCATCGAAGGCGACAAGGTGCTGCTCGCCTATGCAGGTCATCGGCATGGCGGCGAGGCTTCCTGGGAATCGGCGAAAGGCTGGATCGGCCTGCTGCATGCCGGAGCGCTAGCCTATGCAGAAAGCGGACTCGCCGGGCCGAAGGAGAATTTGCTGTGGGCGAAGTTTCTGAGCGATGCCTTGCCTGCCTCGCGTGAGATTTGGGAAGGCGGACAAGGATTGATGCAGAAGGGACTCGATGAGGATGGTGCCTTCGTGCTGGATGCGGGCGGTGTGATGCCCGCTTTGCCAGGTCTGCCGCCCGGCGGAGAGCAGCTGGCGCTGCCGCGTGTGTGCTGGATGGGCGGCATTCGAAATCGGGCGATGATCTCCACCACCTGGCTAGGCATCGAAACGGGGCTCACGCACCTCCTCGCCGCTCTGCCGGCCCAGCCACCGCCGCCACTGCCTCCCGCTGAGGTTTGGCGTGAAAAATCTCTCGTCGCGCACTTTTACATGCCCACATTTGGCTCAGATGATTTGCTACTCGGAGCCACGCTGGATGAGAAGACGCTGCTTTTTGGCTCCTCGCGAAATCAGCAGGCGCAGCTTGGGCGCTTGGTTTCCGATGAAAAAGCCCCCGCCGCCTCTCCGGGCGATTTTTTCCGTCTCGATGTCTCGCGGCTGCATACCTGGCTGAGCCGCTTTGCCGAGGTGCGGGCGAAAAATGGTGGTGCGGAGTCCTTGAATGCCTTTTTGAGCTTCATCGAGCCTTTCGGCGATCTCCGCCTGCGCACCTGGGCACAGGGCGGAGTCATCCAGCACCGCCTAAGCTGGCAGATGAAGGATGTGGCTGCACCATGAGAAAATGGGTAGCGGTGGAAGAGCCTCGCATTGCGCCCTTGCCATCGCGGAGGGCACGGCCATCATGGCAGCCCGGATTGATCCTTCTCCCGCCTGCCATGCGTTCCTCCAGCCTCCTCCTCGCCGCCTTGCTCGGCCTTGTTTTCCCCGCCTGTTCGACCGTCAAAAACGTCGTCTCGTATATCCCCATGCCGAATCTGAAAATGCCCAGCATGAGGGACGTGGCCAAGCTCATCCCCGGCATGCCGGAGAGTGATCAGGTGGACGAGACCGACCCCGAAGTGCCCTTCAATTCCCGCAACCCGCTGCAAACCGGCCACACGCTGCGTCTCGAAGTGTATGAAGGCTCGCGTGATCCCAGCCGCGTCTTCCGTGGCATCGTGATGGTCGATGACAGTGGGAATATCCTTCTCGGCGAGGCCGGTTACGCCAACGTCGGCGGCAAAAGGCTTCCGCAGGCTGCCGAGGCCATCACCTCCGTCTTCCGTGTGCGTGCGCTCACCTCGCGTCCCGTGACGGTTCACATCTTCTCCGTCGAAAACACACCCGTCATCGGCATCAACGGCGATGTGCAGGCCCCCGAATACCTGCCCGCCTTTGAAGACATCACCGTCAAGCAAGCCGTCGTCGTCACCGGTGGCCGTCGCCTGAAATCCACCGCTCGTGGTGTTTATGTCGCTCGTGAAGGTCAGCGCCGCTTCTTCACCTCCCTCGATCATGCGGAGGAAGATTGGAATCTCCGCGCTGGCGATGTCATCACCCTTTCTCCCGACATCTGATCCCACGCCGCCAGCATGATCGAGTATTACGGAGAGAATCCTTCCGCGTCCCAAAATCCCTGGAGCGCCCTTTTCAAAACCATCGCCGTGCTGCGCATCGGCACCGGCTTGATGCTCCTCACCCGTCACGGCATCACCGCCATCCTCGGGGCCTATCACTTCCTCTGGAGTGAGCAGGAATGGGATTGGGCCAAGAACTTCGCCGAAGCTGGGCTGCCTTATCCGCACCTCACGGCCCCGGCCGCCGCTCTCATCGTGGCCGCCGTGGGGGTGAGCTGGACGATTGGCTTCCTCACCCGCTTCTTCGCCGTCGTTTTCCTGCCCGTCATCATCACCGCCATCATTGTGCTCACCCGCCTCGGCTCCCCGCACATCGAGGCGGCATGGCTGTATGGCTTCATCAGCTTCACGCTGCTGCTCTTTGGCTCAGGAGCCATCTCGCTCGACAAGCTCTTCCACATCGGTGGAAGGCTTTCCGCGCCCAAAAGAAGACGGTGAGATAGGGCCGCACGCGGAGGAATATTCGGGCCGAGGTTGATGGACGATTGCTGAGCAATCGATTTTTGATTGAAGAGGTGATGGCCTTATGACCTGTATCCGTGGGGTGGCAGTGTCTTGGGCCAGGAATCAATGTTTTTTTCGGAGATGCAGCCAACCTAAAGCCAGCATCGCCGAGATCAGAATGGCAATGACCGAAAGCGGCATTGCGAATTCTGAACTAAATCGCCAGTTCGTTGCGACGGGCGTTCCAGAGTCTGGGATCTCCGGCGTTGCCGCTTTTTGGATAGGCATGAGCGTGTTTCTTGGCGCGGTTCTATCCAATCGCTTTCGATAGAGGCTTCGCACCGACACTAATTTCTTTTGGCGAAATTCGCGGTAAGGTGTCCGTGCATCTGCGCATTTGCGCTCTAATGCCGAAATAGCCGCTTCGATTTCCGATTGGGGAAGCACGTCGATGAATTGCTCGATCTTGGCATGCAAAAGGCCAAACAACCTCGCTTCCGTCGGTTGAGCCGCCTCCACGGCGTTAAGCCGTTCCGTTAACAAGGCGACGACTTCGGGCGGCAGCTTGTTGAGCAGAGATCGTTCCGCATCGGTTATCTCATAAGCATGCAGAAGTACGTCCACATCTTGGTGAATTTCACTTTGGCCATCACTCACTGACAAGCAATAGAGCAAGACTCCAAGGATTCGGCTGAAGGTTCTATTTTGCATACTTCGAGGATAGAATGCGCGACTCTTCTTAGCCCGGTTGGACTGATGGAACGCGCCACACCACAGAACGTGGTTATCGTGTTGCTTTTCTGGCGATGAAGCAAGGCGTCTAGGATCTTGCGGGGAACACATTACTTTCGCGTCTTGAGCATGTGCCAAGCGAAGCCGATTGCCGCCACGATTAAGACGGCCATCACAGGCCAAGGACTTGATGAAGTTGGTTCATCGCTCGGTGATGCCGCTTGATCGCTTGATAAACTAGCTTGTTGTTTTGATGTGCAAGCAAGCTCGATTGGGATGGCAAAGTCGTCCAAAGCTGCGTGCATTGCCACATGGTGGGCGATGCCTTCCGCGCTCACTACCGCAGCCAGAGCAAGCCGGTGCCGGTGGAATGGATTTACCCGCAGCCCTCCATCGACGTGCTCGGCATTACTCTAGCCACCGATGCCGTGGCGAAGGTGGAGGCCGTGGCGGCGGGCACACCAGCGGCCAGTGCGGGCTTTCAGCCGGGCGATGAGTTTACCGAGTTCAACGGCCAGCCGCCCATCTCCATCGCCGATGTGAGCTGGGTGCTGCACCGCGCCCTGGCCAGCGGCACGCTGCTGGCGAAGGTGAAACGCGGCGGCGCATCGCTCGAGCTCCGCCTCACGCTGCCGCCAGCCTGGCGAAACAAATCGGACATCTCCAAACGCGTCGGCACCTGGCCGATGCGTGCGATGGCCTTTGGCGGCATGAAGATGGATGA
>JBEIGR010000111.1:0-11723 GCA_040381795.1 Verrucomicrobiaceae bacterium
ACGCCAGAGATACCACGCGGCGAGCGTGCGATGCGGAGCCCAGCGGGCGGCGAGTTCACGAAAATCCTTCGGCTTGGGCATCTCCGGCAGTTTTTTGGCGACACGCCAGCCATTGCGCACGCCGAAGTCATCGCTCGGAAACACATCGGGTCGTCTGAGCGTGAAGATAAGCAGCATCTCGACCGTCCAGCGGCCCACGCCGCGCACCTCGATGAGTCGTGTGATCAATGCGTCATCGTCGAGTTTCGATGCGGCCGCACGAGTGGGGATGTGGCCGCTTTCCGTCTTCGTGGCGATGTCACGGATGGCGAGCATTTTGCCTGTGGAGAAGCCGCAGCCACGCAAAGCTTCATCGGAAGCAGCGATGACCTGCGAAGGCTTTGGGAAGCGTGTTTTCGGCCAGAGGGCTTTGAAGCGTCGCAGGATGGCTTCGGCGGCATTTGCGTGGAGCTGCTGATGCGCCACGGCATGAATGAGGGCCTCGTAAGGCGAGCGTTTCTGCGGCATCAACTCACATGGACCATGCGCTTTGATGAGGCGGCGCATGATGGGGCAGCATTTCGATAGATGGGCCTCGGCTTCGGTATGCAAGATGGTGACGCGGCCCCTGCTTTAGCTCGTCACGCTTGCTGTGGCTAGCGTGGAGTGGCGGCCTTCGTGCTCGTCAGCTCACGCGGTGGTGCATTGCCGAGCGTGGGCACATCCGGCAGCTTCAGGGTGAAGAGGTAGGCGATGATGTCCCATCGCTGCTCGGGCGAGAGCGTGGCATCAAAACTGACCATCGGCGTGCCATTCAGTCCGGTGGTGAGTACGCGGTAGATGTCCTGGGGGCGGTCGCCACAGCGGAGGTGAGGCTGGCGGAGATCGGAAGGGCGTGCGGGCTGCTCCCAAATGTCCTTCAAAGCGGGAACGGCCGGGCCTTGGCCATCGGCGGCGGGGCCGTGGCAGGCGAGGCAGTTCGTTTGGAAGAGTGCTTTGCCTGTGGCGGCATGCGCGGCCTTTGACGCGGCTTCTTTGAACCACTCTGGCTCCGCGGGAAAAGTCATGGGCTCGGCGTAGTTCTCCGCTTTGCGCCAGCGACGGGAAAAGGACTTCACATACTCGATGACGTTGGTCACGTCTTCCTCGGTGAGCTGGGAAAACATGCCCATGGCGGTGCCGGTGAGGCCGTGTTTGATGGTGTGGCGCAGATCATCCTCGGTGGGCAGGCTGCCGAAGGCCGTGGTGCGGAATTTAAACATGCCTTCGCGGAAAGAACGCGGCCTTGGATGGAGCGTGGGAGCCATCTCACCTTTGCCATCGCCGCGCGGGCCGTGACAGACGATGCAGTTCCGCTCGAAAAGGTATTTGCCCTCCATGTAGCGATTAAAATCAGGCGTCAGCGGCTCCGCGGCGATGGCGTAGCAGCAGGTGAGGAGCAGAATGACGGAGGAAAGATGCATGCGGCTGGCAACTTTGACCTTGGATAACGCTCCGTCGCTCGCGGGGAGTTCGCGGATGTGGCGATCCATGAGGCGAGAATTGCGCCGCAAAGGTCGCGAGACCTATTCGTCCATCAATCGCACCGCCAGACGGCGCATGAATTGCCGCTCGGAGAAGCGGTCCACGCGTGTGAACGCCTCGTCGAGGTTTCGCAGGATGCGCAGCAGGATGGCGCTGGAGCTGGCAGGCTCGCGGACGAGCTCCTCCATGGCGGGATTGGAGGTGGGATGATGCTTGGCCACGTCCTCGGCATCCATGAATTTGCCGCGATTGAAGCAATCGACGAGCCACTCCTTCCCCCCCACCTGCACGCGGGCGAGGAAGTGGCCGGGGAAATTACACCCGCCGATGTCGAGGCCGAAGCGCTGGCCCACAAAGCGGTAGATGCAGCATAGGCTGAGCGGATTGCCCAGGCCGGTCTCGATGACCCAGAAGAGATTGCTGTTGAGCGGCGAATAATAGTCCTTCGTGTTACCACGGAAGCGGGTGATGCCACCACGCTGCGCGAAGAGCCACTCCGCCAGCTCGTGGGCATTCATGCGCCCGCCTTCTTCAAAGGCCACGCGGGCCAGCATATCGAGCTGAAGGCCGAGATCGCCCGGCTGCGTCTTCCAACCATCGAGAAAGGCGGAGACCTGGCTCAGGCCCTCTTCGAGCTGGGCGGTGGAGCCTTCCAGCCAGCGCCAGCGCATCCATATCTCTTCCATCTCCGTGCGGCGGGCAGGCTCCAAGAGTTCGGCCACGGACTGCTCCTCCTCGGAAGTGAGCGGCTCTTCGAGCAGCTCCAAAAACTGCGGCAGCTCACGCCGCATGCCCGTAAGCTCACGACGCACCGCCTCACGGACCACCTCGGATTCATCATCGAGTAATTTGCGGAGGTGGTTGAGCTGAAGAACGCCGGGCATGGTGAGCGTGATAACATTTCCCGCCATTCCCGCCAGCAAAACCTCTGGCAACCGCCTTTCCCGCCTCTACTCTCGCCGTCTCAAATCACGGCATGACGTTTCGGGAACGATGGAATCGCATAATCAACGAGCGCGCCGCGCTCGTGGCGGTGCATGGCCCGGAGTGGAGGCTCACGTTTGAAGATCTGGACACTCAGGCGCGGGTACTGAAGCCGCAGGAGGATGTCTTCATCGCTCAGGGGGACACGCCGACTATTTTAAAAGCCACGCTGGCCGGGCTGCTTCAAGGTGTGCCGGTGCAGTGGGTGGAAAAAGATCGCTCGCGGCGGGTGCCCGTGACGCCGCTGCCGGATGGCACGGCCTTCATCAAGCAGACCGTGGGCGGCTCCGGAGTGCGGCGCTGCCAGTTTTTCACCTTTGAGCAGATCGCGGCGGATGTGGACCGTCTACACGAGGTATTCGATCTCGCCAATCGCGGCGCGGCGGTGGCGGCGATCTCCTGTGCGCATTCGTATGGCCTCACGATGACTGTCATGCAGACGCTTCTGCATGGTGTGCCGCTTTGTTGGGCCCCGCAGCCGTTTGCGCAGCCGCTGATGGACGCGATGCGGCCGCATGAGCGGGTCTTTTTGCCCGGTGTGCCAGCGATGTGGAAGGCCTGGCTGATGGGGCAGGTGAGCTTTGCGAAGGTCTCGCTCGCGATTTCTGCCGGCTCGCCGCTGACGCCGGAGCTCGCTGCGATGGCTCGCGAGAAGCACAGCCTGGATTTGCGAAATCTCTATGGCACCAGCGAGTGCGGGGCGATCTCGTGCGATGGCGAGCTGCTATCAGGCTTGGGGGCTGAAATCGGACCAGAAGGTCGTTTGATCATCGAAAGCAGCTCGGTGGGCCTCGGCTACGATGAGACCTTGAAGGGTGAGATTTTTGGCAATGGCCGCTTTTTGAGCTGCGATGCCGTTTCGCTCGAAAATGGCCATTTGAGCTTCGAGCGGAGCCTCGGACGCGGCATCAACGTGGCAGGCCGAAAACTCAGCCCGGATGAAATCGCGGCCAAAATCCGCAAAGCAGGTGATCTGGCTTTGGTGGAGGTCTTTGGAGCGCCCAGCCGCGATCCCGAGCGCTGCCAGGACATCGTCGCCCGCGTGCCGCTACCGCAGGCGGAAATCACCGTGGCCTTCAAAACAAAAGTGTGCGCCGCACTTGCACCCTGGGAGGTTCCGCGCAGGTGGATCGGCGACGCATGAAGCTGGAGTGCCCGCCCGAGGAAGTGAAACGCATCGCCGCGCTCTGCGCGTCGCGGTGGCATCGCGACTACACGCGGATCAAGCTGCGTTCCGATCCCGTCTATGCCGCGGCGCTGCGTGAGATCACCGGCACGCACCTGCCGGTGCTCGACATCGGCTGCGGCATCGGTCTGCTGGCGATGTACCTGCGCGGCGCGGGCTACACGGCCCCGGTAACGGGCTTTGACTACGACGCTGAAAAGATCAAAGCCGCGCGGATCATGGCCGAGCGCAGTGGTTTCACCGATTTAAACTACGCCGCGGGCGATGCACGACGCGAGATGCCGGACTTCAGCGGTCATGTGATCATTCTCGACATCCTCCAATTCTTCACACCCGCCGAGCAGGATGCTCTTTTGGCCCTCGCGGCGGCTCGCGTGGCTGCTGGCGGCAAATTGATCATCCGCAGCGGCCTCCGCGAGGCCACCTGGCGGCATCGCGTGACCATTCTCGGTGATTGGATCGCCAAGATCACCTTCTGGATGAAAGCCGCGCCCGTCTGCTATCCGACGCGCGAGCAGTTTGAGCGCGTTTTGACTCAAAACGGTCTCCGAGTCCATCTGGAGCCGATGTGGGGCGGCACGCCGTTCAACAACTACCTCATCGTGGCCGAAAGGCAGGCCTCCGCTGCGTAGCTGGCGAGCAGCGCGGCGACTTTCTCCGTGACCTCGACGCACACGGGCGTGCCCTCGTGGATGAGCACGATGCCGTCGGGGGTGAGTTTGCGGCGGATGCGGCTGACGATGGAGTCGATGTTCGTGAGCGTGCCGTCGAAGCCGCGGGCGGCCCACATGAGCGTCTCCAGGCCGATGGCGCGGGCGGTGAGGACGCAGTAGGCATTGTGATGGCCGGCGGGCGGGCGAAACCAGCGCGGCGGATGCTCCGGGGCGATGCGGGTGAGCGTTTCCTGGCATCGGGCGATCTCGTCCCACATGCGGGCGGGGGTTAGCGTCCAAAAAGAAGCGGCGGGATGAGTCTGCGTGTGATTGGCGATCTCATGGCCACGGCGCAGGATTTCGTGAACGAGGTGAGGGTGCTGCTCGGCGCGGTCGCCGATAAGGAAGAAGATGGCCTTGAGGCCGTGGCGGTCGAGGATGTCGAGAATGGCGGGCGTGTGCTCGGGATGTGGGCCGTCGTCGATGGTGAGCAGCGGCGTCTGGCTGCCTGGCGGCTGGCGTTTCACCAAGGGGCCGAAGAGCGAACAGCGCGGCACGAGAGTGCCGATGGTGATGGTGGCAAAGGCGGCACAAAAAACCAGCGCGGCCCACGGCCACTGCCCCAGGCTGGTGAGCACGAGGCAGAGCACGGCGGGCAGCAGCGTGAGAACGAAGCGCACATTGGCGCGGCGCAGGCATTGGGCGCGTGATCGCTCGGAGGTCATGCGCCTACCTTGGTGACGAGTGGTTCAAACACAAACCACTGATCCCAATGCCGCTGAAGAAAGTCATGCAGGATGACACCCCATTTCGGAGCGAGTTGGGCGCATCTCGGCCTGCCGCCGCCGGTGTGGAAGGGCGCGCCGATCTCGATGCCGTAGCGCAGACGGCCGAGGCGCTTCAAAAACACCGGGTAGCAAGGGGCGCCGGTCACCTCGGCGAGTACGAGCGGTCCACGCGGGATCTCGTAGCGCAGCCCGCCCACCTCCACATGCGTGGGGGCCACATCGCCCATGACGCGGTCGCCCTGGACGCAGACGACTTCACCCGCGTTGAGCATGCGGATGAGTTCCATGCCGAGGTGGGAGCCGGGGGCGTTGTAATGGATGCGCAGCAGCGGCTGCTTGTGCTCCTGCTCGCGGAGTTCTTTCTCACGCAGCTTTTGCAGATCCGTGGTCATCTCTGGCATGCGGACGGTGTGAATCAACCGCCCGAATTTGCTCGCGAAGAGCGACGCGCCGATGTCGTAATTGCCGCTGTGGACGGTGAAAACGAGCGCCCCGCCTGGCTCGGCACGCAGTTTTTCGAAGTGATCCATGCCCTCCACCTCCCAGACCACCGGTTTGCCGAAATAGAGGTGCCAGAGGCGGTCGATGTAGGTCAGGGCGAACTGCAAAAGGACGCGGTAGCCCGCCAGGCAACTGCTCCCCGCCCCGCCGGGCACCAGAGCGGTCAAATTTTGCCTCAGGGCCTCCCGCTGCGGCACGGCCAGCACATAAATGACCAGCGTGATCGGATAGGTGAGCGCCGTGATGAGCCACATCGGCAGCCAGCGCATCGACACCAAAACGATCTTGGTCCACATCGCCCCGTGCAGGCCATGACGCGATGCCTGGGAAGGCGCGGGTGGCTGGTAGGTTGCAGAATCGGTGGAAGGCATTACTAGATGGCGTGCGCGGGAAAAAACGGGACGCTTTTTCGGCCCATCCGCCTTCGACGACAACTTCCTTTTTCACTTCATGAAATCTCCTGCCGCTGATTACGATGTTGTCATCATGGGCGGTGCCTTCTCCGGCTCCGCCGCTGGGATCTTGCTGAAGCGTGAGCACCCGGAGCTGAAAGTGCTCGTCGTGGAGCGCACCACGCACTTCAACCGCAAGGTGGGCGAGAGCACCTCCGAGGTGGCCGGCTGCTTCCTCACCCGCGTTTTGCATCAGGGAAACTACCTCACCGGCCGCCAGTACATGAAGCACGGCCTGCGCCTGTGGTTCTGCAAATCACCCACGGACTCCGTCTGCGATCTCACGGAGATCGGCCCCACTTTTCAGTCCCGCCTGCCCACCTACCAGCTCGACCGCGAATTGCTCGACGAGCATCTGCTGGAGGAGGCGCAAATGTATGGCTGCGAGCTGATGCGGCCCGCCACCATCAAAACGATCTCGCTTTCCGAGGATAGCACGCCACACACGCTCGAGATCATGCCGCTGGAAGGCCAGATGCGCACTGTTACCTCACGCTGGGTGCTCGATGCCTCCGGCAAGGCTGCGGTGCTCGCCAAGAAAATGGGCATGCTGCGTAGTTTTGCCGAGGAGCATCCCACGTCGTCGATATGGTGCCGCTTCACGAACGTGAACGACCTCGATAGTTTCAAAAGCCGTCGCATGCATCCCGGTCTCACCATGGGGGCAAAAGCAAACCGCACCTCCGCCACGAACCACCTCATGGGCCACGGCTGGTGGAGCTGGATCATTCCTTTGCCCGATGGCAGCTTCAGCGCCGGGGTCACTTGGGATCGCCGCATTTACAATCCGCCGGAAGGTCCCAATCCCCTCGCTCGCCTCCAGGCACATCTGCTCACGCATCCTGTTGGCAGGCTGATGTTTGAAAATGCCATCCCCGATGAGGACGATGTCTTTTCCTACAAGAATCTGATCTACCGCTCCGACCGCATCGTGGGCAATCGCTGGATCATCGTCGGTGATGCCGCTGGCTTCATGGACCCGCTCTATAGCCATGGCCTCGATTTCTGCGCTCACACCGTCTCCGCCGCTACGGACATGATCCTCCGCGAGGTCAAAGGCGAGTGCGTGAAGGAAACCGTCGATTATCTCAACCTCGCCTACCCGCGTGCCTGGCGCACTTGGTTCGATGCGCTCTACAAAGAGAAGTACTTCTACCTCGGCGATGCCGAACTCATGCACGCCGCCTTCCTCATGGATCTCGGCGCTTATTTCATCGGCCCCGTGCGCGGCGTTTACATGAACCCGAAGGAGGAATGGAAGCAGATGCCCTACAACGGCACCGCAGGAGCTATATTCGGACGCTTCATGGCCTTCTACAATCGCCGCCTCGCCCACCTCGGCCGCGAGCGCATCCGCAAAGGCATCTACGGCATGAAAAACCACGGCCACTTTTGGTCGCCACGCTTTAGCTTCTCGCCGGATCCCAGCGCTCTGCGTCTGCTCTGGGATGGTGTCAAAATCTGGCTGAAGGCCGAAGTGACCACCGCGCTCGCTTCATCGCGTGCCACCGCAAGCGAGCCGATGATGAAGCCAGTCATGGCGGAGGCTTGAGGTGTGTTGCCTGAATGATGTAGCTGCACCGAATGGGTTGTACGTTGTTCACGCTTTAGCGTGGGTTTTGGAATCGAGAAGCACGCTGAAAGCGTGAACAACGTACAGCTCCATCATTCCGGCGACGCACCCCTTGAGGTGAGGCGCGGGCTGCTTTAAGGGCCGCTGCCCGTGCTGCCTTCCCTCAACCAGCTCAAACTTCCCGATCCCTGGCAGCACCAGGCGGTGAATCTGTTGCGAGACGGCACGGATGTCGTCGTGAGCGCACCCACTGGAGCAGGGAAGACCTACATCTTCGAGCTGCTGCATCAGGGAAGGCATCTGCAAGGCCAGGCGATCTACACGGTGCCCACTCGGGCGCTGGCGAATGACAAATATGCCGAGTGGAAAGATGCGAAATGGAATGTCGGCATCGCCACAGGTGACATCGCGGAGAATGTCGATGCGCCGGTCGTGGTCGCCACGCTGGAGACACAGCTCGAGCGTCTCGTGCGCGGCGAAGGTCCTGCCTTGCTGGTGATCGACGAGTATCAAATGATCTCCGATCACGCCCGCGGAGCGAACTACGAGGCCGCCATTGCTCTCGCGCCTGCGAACACACGGTTGCTGCTGCTAAGCGGCTCCGTGGCAAATCCGGAGGATGTCGTGGCATGGATGCGTGCGTTGAATCGCAAAGCCGAGGTCGTTTTGACGAAGGAACGCCCAGTGCCTCTCGAAGAAGCGCCGATCGAGGCGCTGCCGCAGCGTCAGAAACAATTCGAAAACTACTGGCCGCGTTTCGCTGCGGCGGTGATGCTCGCCGATCTCGCTCCGCTGCTCATCTTTGCTCCGCGACGCAAAGAAGCGGAGTCGATTGCACGACGTCTCGCGGCGGATTTGCCGATGGGTGATCCGCTGGAGCTCACGCCGGAGCAGCGGGCGGTGTGTGGCAAGGACCTCGCCACGCTCATCGAGCGTCGCATTGCCTTCCATCACAGCGGGCTTTCGTATGGCGCACGAGCCGGTGTGATCGAACCGCTGGCCAAAGCGGGCCAGCTCCGTGTCATCGTCGCGACGATGGGACTCGCCGCAGGCATCAATTTCTCCGTGCGCAGCGTTCACGTCGCCGGCACGACCTTCCACGATGGGCGCAGCGAGCACAAACTCGCGCCGGATGAGCTGTTGCAGATGTATGGCCGTGCCGGACGACGCGGCCTGGATGACAAAGGCCACGTCATCACCAGCCGCGACAGCCCGTCGATCTTTGACGCGAGGCCGGCGAGGCTTCATCGCAGTGCTTTGCTGGCCTGGCCGATCTTTTTGCGTGTGATGAAGCACGCCGCCCTGAAGCAAGAAAACCCCTTCGAGGCCGCCAACCGCTTCGCCGAACGTCTTTTCGCCAAAGTACCTCCGCTGCTCGGTTTGGAAGAAAATGCCTCCAACATCCCTCCCGAAGCCGAAAAGGCTCTTTTCGGCCTCGAAGCCACCGAGAAGCAGATTTTGAGCTCCACCGGTGAATGGGAGCGAAAGCACAAACACGCCCTCCAACGCGTGCCGCTGAGCCGTGTGCATGCCACGCTCACCGTTCCGGCCTTCGCGGCGAAGTTTGCGCATGGCATTGGCCGTGTGGGGAAGATCCGTCGCGAGAAAGAGGTGACCTATGGCGTCGAGATCAGCCTCGGCACGCCGGATGGGGAACTCATCAAACCCACGAAGTCGATTCGTCGTCTGCTCAAGCTGCCTCGCCAGGCGCAGACCGTTCCGCTGGAGGAAATCACCATCCTGCATGCCGGTGAACTCGCGAAAGCCATCCTCGCGAATGTCGAGGAGGTCATTCAAGACGTGGCACCCGAGTTCATCGGCACGGTGGAGAAGGAGAATCTAGTCTTCGCCTGCTTCGACCTCGCTCCGGTGGAGGTCATGGCCTACGAGGACAGCCATGGAAAGCGGCTCTTCCATCCGCAGGAGCGCAGCATCGTGGTGAAGAACGAAACGGGCATCCATTCGCCCGAGGCCTCGACCACCGATCGAGAGCCGCGTTCTGGTTCGCCGATCCACGCTTGGCGCACGCTGGGCCTCATCGATGCCGATGGCGTGCCGACACGTCGCGGCGAGATCTTCAGCTTCTTCCAGCATGGCGAGGGGCTGGCGGTGGTGGCCGCTTTGGAGGATGAAAGCTATCCCGCCGATGACCTCGTGCATCATCTGGCGAATCTGCGCAGCGGCTCAAAGTTCGATCTGCCGCAGGATTGCGGCTCCGAGCGGCTTGCGGCCGTGTGCCGCGGCACCTTTGGCTTCGTCAATCACCACGGTTACCTCGAAAATGGTCTGCCCGTCGAGTACGGCGAGGGCGCGGCCGAGCTGCTCGATGCCATGCTGCATCCCGAGCGCTCTGGCGCGGCCGAGATGAAGGCCGGCATCGCCGAGGGCGACATCTCACGAGCTTACGTGGAGTGGCTCAGCCTGCTGCGACATGTCATGCATGCGCCGGATCATCCGTGGAAACGCTGGATGGCGCTCAAGGAAGCCTCGAAGGCCGTCTTGAAGCATCACACCAAGACGTTGCGCCACTTTTTCCACCTCGATCTGCCGCCGCTGACGAACAAGCAGAAGCACGGCAAGACGCGGCACTACTTGATGCTGCGCTGATCGCCGCGTGCCAGCAGGGTGACGATGAGGATGAAGAAGCACATCACCACCGAGAAGAGCGGGAACTGCAAGGCGGGCGGCAGGCTGTAAACCAGTGCGAGGGTGGGAATCCACACCAGCCAGTTCGTTACCATCACCGTGGGGCAGGTGCGCATCCAAAACTCCCGCGTGAGCGAGGCCCGCGTGCGTGCCCACGAGCCGCCCATGTCCACCCAGCGCATCGCGATGAGCACGGTGGGCACAAACCAGAGCGGACTCATCACAAACTGGTCCAAGGTCACCTTCTTCAGGAGCGTCGTGGCATCGTTTCCCGTGCCGAAAAGCCATCCTTGCACCTGGTAGAACCAATCGATCTCCATGCCGCGATAACCCCAAAACAGCGAGAGCAGCCCCACACGCTTCCAGCGACCTTCCGGAGGCAGCGTGCCCATCATGAGCTGCACGAGCGAAGGCAGCAGCGCCGCGGCGAAGATCGTGGAGCCGAGCGAAAACGCATACGCCCACTTCAGCTTGAACGCTCCCACCGCCTCCCACACCGCCGCAACGGCTGGCACCTGATAGTAGCTGCCCACCAGCGTGATGACGATGACGTTCAGCGCGAGGCATGGCACGCGGTTCTCGCGGAAGACGGCGGCGATGCTTGACGCGATGCTCACAGAATGTCGTGCAGGTTGGAGCGTATCGTCTCGCTGATCGCATCGGTAGGCAGATCATTCGCCTCGGTGCCAAACGGATCCTCGATCTCCTCGGCGATGACTTCGATCGAGGCAAAGGCATAGAACACGAAGGTCACCACCGGCACGGCCCAGTAGCCGTAGTCGAGCACAAAGCCGATCGGCATGGTGAAGACATAGATGAAGATGATCTTCTTCAAGAACAGGCTGTAGGCATAAGGGATGGGCGTCTTCTTGATGCGCTCGCAGGCTCCCAAGTTGTCGGCAAAGGATTGCAGCTCGGCGTTAACCGCCAGGAGTTGGTCACCAGAGAGGGTGCCGGAGGTGTACAGACGGTTGATCTCGACGAAAAGAGCCTTCAGCACCTGATTGGGTACATGGCCGCCTTTGGCGAAGTAAGCTGCGTCATAGCCGCCCTCCACGGTGAGCTTCTTCACGTCCACGCCTTTGCGCAGATGCTCCTTCGAGGCTTGGATGAAGTTGTGGATGAGAGCACGGAACATCGCCCGCTGCTCCGTGGCGGACTCCGGCAGGAAGGCATTGAGCTTGAGCGCCAGGTTGCGCGAGTTGTTCACGAAGCTGCCCCACAGCTTGCGACCCTCCCACCAGCGTTCGTAGGCCGTGTTCGTGCGGAAGATGAGCATCATCGACAGCACAAAACCGATCAGGGTGTGCACCACGGTCGTGTTGCGGAAGCTCACATGAAAGACCTCGTTCTCCAGCCAGGCGATCAGCGCGGTGTAAAACGCCACGGCGATCATGCCGGGTAGTAGCACGCGGAAGGTATCGCTGCGGTGAAAGG
>JBEIGR010000112.1:0-11619 GCA_040381795.1 Verrucomicrobiaceae bacterium
ACGAAGAACCAAGAACCATGCACCTGAAACAGGTTAAAAACCTGTTCCACTTTCCTCAGCCCTCATCGCCACTCGTGCTTCGGATACCTGCCACGGAGCTGCGCTTTGACGGCGGGATAGCCTTCCTTCCAGAAGCGGCCGAGGTCGGCGGTGGTTTGGATGGGGCGTTGGGCGGGTGATAGGAGGTGGACGGTGATGTTGATGCGGCCAGCGGCGACTTTGGGGTTTTCGTGGATGTCGTACATCTGCTGGAGGACCACGCTGACGCTGGGCGGCTGCTTCTCGTCATAAACGATGCGGGCGGTTTTGCCGTTCTTGAGGGCGTAGCGCTCGGGGGCGTATTTTTCGAGCATGTCACGCTGGGCGTGGCTGAGCCATTGGTGCAGCGCGGGGAAGACTTCGCGGTCTTTGAGGGCGCGGTAGGTGGTGCAGCCGTGGCAGAGCTGCTCGATGATGAGATGGCGGTCTTCTTCGCTGATGGGCGGGATTTCGAGGTCGGGCATCCACTTTGAAAGGCAGTTCACGCGGGTGATCCATTGCTCGACTTTTTCGTTCCAAAGCGGCAGCTCCAAGCGGCCTGCGATGACTTCGGCGGCTAGCAGGCTGGCGGCTTGGGTTTCGTCGGGCTCGCCGCGTTCTTTGCTGGCGAGGACGAGGCTGCGGAAGCGGGTCTCCTCCATGTTCATGACGCGGCGGTTCACGCTGTCGTAGCGGGCGCTGCGACCGGTCGTGCAGTCGGTGGGGAACATCTCGTGTAGCCACGCCTCGTCGATGGCGGTGACGTTGTTGAGCTTCACCGTGAGCGCTTTGCCCTGCACTTCGACAATCTCGGAGGCGACGAGCAATCGTGGCGCTTTGATGTGCGCGTCTTTGTCGAGATGGCCGGTGTAACCGCCTGCGAGGCGATAAATGCGGCTGCCGGGGCTGGTTTCGACGCCGAGATGGTCGCTGAACGCGGCGAGCAAGGTTTTCGCCAAGGCTTCGGGTTCGGCGAGATGGTCGTTGATGGCCAAACCGGCCCGTTTGGCGAGGTGGAGGAACTGATCGGCGCTGCGGGCAGATTCACGCGATGCCATGGCATGCACGCCGTAACGGGCGCAGGCATCGGGATCGAAGTTCATGGCCTCGGCACGCGTGAAAGCACGCAATAGGGCCTGGAACTCACTGAGGTCGTCCTTTTCCCAAAACTCCTCGTTTTTGTGCGAGGCGTTCTTTTGGCCCACGAGGAGAATGTCTCGTCCCTGAGCCACTGCGGCGCACAGGGCGGCCTCGCGCAAACAACCGAACTCCGCCGCAGCGAGCAGCATGCGCGAAAAACGCGGATGCAGCGGAAACTTCGCCATCTGGCGGCCCAGCGCGGTGATGCGGCCTTGCTGATCTGTGGCACCGAGGTCGTGGAGGAGGTCTTCGGCGCGTTTGAGTGCGGCGGGGGCGGGGGCTTCGAACCATTCGAGGTCGGACGGATCGGACCGATCGGTCGGATCAAAGAGCACACGAAGAGCCAGAAGCGCCTCACTCAAATCCAAGCGCTGCACTTCGGGCAGTTCGCATTCGGCACGCAGGAGGTGCTCGCGTTGGGTCCAGAGGCGCACGGCGATGCCGGGGCCGAGACGACCGGCGCGGCCTGCACGCTGCTCAGCGGAGGCGCGGCTGGTTTTCTGCACGGTGAGGGTGTTGATGCCGCGACGGGCGTCGTAGTTGGCGATGCGAGCCGTGCCGCCGTCGATGACGGCTTTGACACCTTCGATGGTGAGCGACGTCTCGGCGACGTTGGTGCTGACGATGATTTTCGGCTGCTCGCCGGGTGTGACGGCGGCGTCTTGATCCTGTGGCGTGAGTTCGCCATGCAGCGGCACGACGCGGCGACCTCGGGCAAAGGCGCGACCCTGAATAGCGGCGATGGTTTTGCGGATTTCATGGCCGCCGGGCATGAAGACGAGCATGTCGCCGCTGAAACCAGGCGAGAGGGCGAGTTCTTCGCAGGCGCGGGCGGCATGGTCCCACACGGGCTCGGGGTAGCCGTTTTTTTGCGGCACGGCGGCTTGGTAGCGAATCTCGACCGGGAAGGTGCGGCCTTGCGATTCGAGCAGCTTCGATGGCTGCATGAAATCGATCAACGGGCCCGGCACGAGCGTGGCGGACATGACGATGATCTTCAAATCGGGGCGGCGAGTGCGTTGCAAACGTCGCGCAAAGGCGAGGACGAGGTCGCCATCGAGATGGCGCTCATGAAATTCGTCGATGCAGATGCAGCCGACGCGGTCGAGCTGCGGGTCTTCCAGCAGCATGCGGAGCATGACGCCCTCGGTGACGTAGGTGAGCCTCGTTTCGCGGCTGGTGACGTTTTCAAAGCGAACCTGGTAGCCGACTTCGCCGCCGAGTTTCGCGTTTCGCTCACGAGCCACACGCTGGGCGAGCATGCGGGCGGCGATGCGGCGCGGCTGAAGCACGACGCAGCGTTTGCCTTCGGCGAGGACGCCAGAGTCGAGCACGAACTGCGGGATCTGCGTGGATTTGCCGCTGCCGGTGGGCGCTTTGATGAGCAGATTCGGCGTCGCCGGATCGAGCAGGGCGGCGGTGAAGGTCTGGCGGAGTTCGAAGATCGGAAGGGGATCGGCCATCGGCTATTTGAGAGCCTTGAGCCACTTCCCCAGCTCCTGCGTGGAGGCGAAGTCGAGGACGCGGTCTTCGAGTTTTTCGAGCTGGATGTAGTCCAGGTGCTGAATCTGCGAGCTGGAGTCCTTGCTGATCTTGCCGAGGCGTTTTTGGAGGATGCGCAGAAGGGTCTCGGCTTTTCCTAAGGTCTTGCCTTCGGCTTTGCCCATGGCAATCCATTCTCTTCCGGCACGGGTCTGAGTGATGTCGAGTGAAGTGAGCATGGCGGTGATTTCCTTGGCTGATTTGTTTTTGAAACGGCTGCTGATGAAGCTGGTGTAGATGACGCGGAGAGTGCGGGCGTGGCGGGTGCTGGAGAGCTTTTTATACACTTTCGCCGCCTGGGCTTCAAGCAAGGCATCGTCTTTCTCGAAGACGGGGGCGAGGAGCTGCGGCAGCAGGTGCTCAGGGTAACGCTGGGAGAGAATGCGCATCTGCTCATCGAGATAGACGGCTTTGACGACGTGAATCCACGGTTTGGGCTGCTCGTCGAGTTTGCGATAGGCGAAGAAGATGATGGCTTCGACTTTGCGGTTCGGATGCAGGCGGTGAACGGCGATGCGCTCCTCTGTGGCACGGTAATAAATGTCCTTGCTGGGGAAGAGCTGGAACTCGACAACGGTGAGCGGCTTCTTGGTGTTCTTGGGGATGAGCAAGCCATCGAGGCGGCGCTCCGATTTTTTGATGGTGACAGAGCGGAAAACCGCTGGCTCAGGAAAAGGAGAGTTCATCATGTCCGCGATCCATTCCGGGTGGTCGCGGAAGAGTTCGTAGAGCTGGGCGTCGGTGTCCATGCGTGGCAGAGTTTACGAGAACAGCGGGTAGAAGGGCAAGATCAATCCTGGGCATCTATTGAAGAAGGCACTTGGCTTTGCCTGCATGCTTGGCGAGCATGCTCCCATGCCTCTTCAGCTCGAACTCTGTACCTTTGATCCCGGAATCGCCGTCTCCTCGCCTGCCGCCTATGCCGCAGCCGTCGTCGAATGCGTGGAAACAGCCTGGGATGAGGGCGCGGACATTGTTTTGCTGCCGGAATTCATCTGGTTGGGCCTGGAGCCGCTGGTGGAGCCTTGCACGCTGCGACGCGTGGCGGAGGTGTTTTGGAGTGACACCATGCCCACCCTGCAATCGCTGCTCCAGCGACCCGAAAAAGCTGTGGTGCTGGGCACCGCGCCGTTTTGGGATGCCGAGCATGGCGAGCTGCGAAACCGGGCACCGATCCTTTCGGGGAGTGTTTTGAGTTTTCAGGACAAACTGCACCTCACACCCTGGGAGAATGCCTTTGCGCCGGGGCGGGAATTGCGTGTGTGGGAGTTCGGCGGGCTGAAATTTGCCGTCATCATCTGCCTCGACATCGAGATCCCGGAGATCAGTGCCCGGCTGCGGGGCAGGGGAGTGGATGTGGTGCTCGTGCCGAGTGCCACCGAGACGATCCTCGGCGTAGAGCGGGTGGATCGCTGCGCCTCCGCTCGTGCGGTGGAGCTCGGGGCCATCGTCGGAGTCTCTCATCTCACCGGCGGCACCCGTTCGAGCCTCATCGACGAGAATGTGGGCCGCACGGCAGTTTATTTTCCATCCCAGGCCGCCTTCCGTGAGGCTTCGCGATGGATTGAGGGTGAGGTCGTGGATCGCGGCATGCAAAGGCAGCGCATTGTGATCGACAAACACGCTCTCGATCTCATGCGCCGCATGCGCCAGGAGACGAATCCGGCGCTGCTGACCTCGCTGCCTACTTTTGAGGTGGCGGTTTGAGGTCGTCGTAATGGGTAGAAGGTCCGCCGCCTTGACATTCGACTGGTTCTCATGCCCTAGTCACGCCCCTTTCTCCCGCCAACTGTTCGCACGCACATGCCCAAAACCCTCATCATCGCCGAGAAGCCCAGTGTCGCCGCCGATCTTGCTCGCGCTCTGTCCAAAGCCCCCGGCATGAAGTCCTTCACCAAGGACAAAGACTGGTATGAGAGCGAGACGCACGTCATCTCCAGTGCCGTCGGTCATTTGCTGGAACTCAGCATGCCGATGGTAGATGGCAAAAAGATCGGCTGGGGCTTCACCAGCCTGCCGATCCTGCCCGAGGTCTTTGAACTCAATCCCATCGAGCAGAGCGAGGACCGCTACAAAGTCCTGGCCCGCCTGCTGAAGCGCAAGGACGTGGACGCAGTGATCAATGCCTGCGATGCCGGCCGCGAGGGCGAGCTGATTTTCCGTTACATCATGGATGCCACCGGCTGCAAAAAGCCCGTGAAGCGTCTCTGGATGCAATCCATGACCCAAGGGTCCATTCTGGATGCCTTCAAGAAGCTGCGCAGCGATGCGGAGATGCAGCCGCTGGCGGATGCCGCGAAATGCCGCAGCGAGAGCGACTGGCTCATCGGCATCAACAGCACCCGCGCCCTCACGGCGCTGAATTCCCGCCACGGTGGCTTCCGCCTCACCCCGGTGGGCCGCGTGCAGACGCCGACGCTTTCCATTTTGGCCAAACGCGAGCGCGAGATCGCCGCCTTCGTGCCACGCACCTACTGGGAGGCCATCGCGCTCTTTGAAGTGCCCGGCGGTCGCTACCAGGGCCGCTGGATCGACGAATCGTTCAAGAAAGACGAGAACGACGAGCACAAGAAGGCCGAGCGCCTGTGGGACGAAAAGACCGCGCAGGCCATCGCCGATCGTTGCACAGGCAAACCGGGCAAAATCGAGCAGCAGACCAAACCGGCCCGCCAAGCCGCGCCGTTGCTCTATGACCTCACGAGCCTCCAGCGCGAGGCATCGAACCGCTTCGGCTTCTCCGCCCGCCGCACGCTGCAAATCGCGCAGGCGCTTTATGAGAAGTTCAAGGTGCTGACCTATCCGCGAACGGATTCCCGCCACCTGCCGGAGGATTACATCGGCACGGTGATCGACACGATGAAGACCTTTGCCAGCCACGACAGCCGCAAGCAGGACGCGCTGCCGCATGAACTGGGCACGCACGCCGCCACGGTGGTCAGCAACCAGTGGGTGCGGCCGAACAAGCGCATTTTCGACAACAGCAAGGTGAGTGATCACTTTGCCATCATCCCCACCGGCCTCATTCCGCCGAAGGAACTGCCGGAAGCCGAGCAGAAGCTCTTCGACATGGTGGCGCGTCGCTTTGTGGCCGTGTTTTTCCCTGCCGCGGAGTTTGAAGTGACCACCCGCATCACCCGCGTGGGCAGCGATGCCTTCAAGAGCGATGGTAAGGTGCTCAAATCCCCCGGCTGGCTCGGTGTTTACGGCAAAAAAGCCGCCCAAGAGACCGCCGAAAGCGGCGAGGACGCCGCGAAGCTGCTCGTGGCCGCGAACGATGGCGATCTGGCCAAGACGCTCGAAGTCGAGGTGAGCGAACTGCAAACCAAGCCGCCGCCCCGCTACACGGAAGCGACGTTGCTTTCCACCATGGAAGGCGCGGGCAAATTTGTGGAGGACGAAGAACTCGCCGAAGCGATGAGCGAACGCGGTCTGGGCACTCCCGCTACGCGTGCGGCCATTATCGAAGGCCTCATCATGGACCGCTACATTGAGCGTGTGCAGCGTGACATGCATGTGACGCAGAAGGGCCTGGCCCTCACCGAGCAGATCGGCGAGATCGGCATTGAGGTGCTTTCCTCGCCCGAAATGACCGGCCAGTGGGAACACAAGCTGCGCCAGATGGAACAACGCCAGCTCGATCGCGGTGCCTTTATGAAGGACATCCGCACGCTGACGAATCAAATCGTCGAAAAGACCCGCGCGGCATCCAAAGCGGCGAAGGAGATGGTTTATCCTGAGTTCAAAGCTACCTGCGGCGTCTGCGGCAGCTCGGAAGGCTTCAAACAGACGGAAGAATTCTACGGCTGTAAAAATCCGAAGTGCAAGGTGCGCGTCTACAAGACCGTGGCCTCCCGCCCGATGAGCGATGACGAGATCCGCACGCTGATGGAGAAACGCTTCTTGGGGCCGATGGACGGCTTCCGCAGCAAGAAGGGCAAGGAATTCAGCGCCGGACTGGCCATCAAGGACGACATGAAAGTGGCCTTCGTCTTCGAGGGCAATGATCCCGATGCGATTAACTGGGACGAATGCCCTGTGATCACGAAATGCCCCGTCTGCGCCCTCAAAAAGCGCGAGAGCAGCATCTACGACACGCCGGATGGCTACATCTGCAAGATCGCCGCCCTCGAAAGCGGCAAATGCAATGCCCGCCTGCCCAAAGTGCTTTGCAAAAGGGACATCACGCCAGAAAACGCTCGTGAGTTCTTCGAGAACGGCAAGACCTCGCTCATCGTGAACATGATCAGCAAGCGCGGCCGCCCCTTCAGTTCCTTCCTCGTCTGCACCCCCGGTGAAAAACGCCTCCTCGGCTGGGAATTCCCGCCGCGTGAGCCGAAGCCCAAAGCCGCGAAAAAGCCCGCGGGTGTTCGCGGTAGGCAGTCAGCGAAGTCCGAGGCGGATTCTTGACCCGTTTTCTGCCAAACTTTGGCCTGAACGTCTCCCGCTCTTGTGAAATTGCAGAGGCAAGACTTGCCCTTTTTACGTGAAAACGAACACTCAGAGTTCTTTAGTATCTACATGACAATGTAAATACATGATAAATGCCTTGCGATTTCGAAACGAAATTCATACTCTCGCTCAAAATAGCGAAAATTAACCTTCGTCCCACTCTATGAAACTGTCGCTTTTCTCACGCCTCAAGAAGGATCGCCGGGGCTTGGCCCTCATCATCGTCGTCACCTCGATTGCCCTGATTTCGGTGCTCGTCGTGGCCATCTTCTCTGTCACTCGGACCGAGTTCCGCGCCACTCAAAGCTATGTCGCCGCCAAATCAGCCAAGCAGCTCGGGGATATTTCTGTCTCCATTGTCCAAGCGCAAATCCAAAACGGACAGGCGACCACGACAAACGGGACTTTTCATGCGACGCAGCCCGGCATGGTGCGGGTTTACAACTCTGACGGTTCCTTCAACTCGGCCTTAAAACTGTATTCGAGCCAACAAATGAGAGTCACTGGAGAAGAAGATAATCTACTTTCGGCAGCCAATTTGGCACCTGCGGCTTGGGATACTATGCCCGCGAGATTCGTCGATCTCAACGAACCTGTGGTCCGCCCGGGTACGGTAACGACTGCGGAGGGGCAAAGTAACGGTTACTCGATCTACTTTCCTATCATTGACCCGCGAGCCGCATTTAACTCAGGCCGAGGTGACCAGAACGCAGGGCGGGACGGAGTTCCCGGAACAACCCAGGTCGAAGGCTTTTCATACGAAGAAAGCAGTGAACTGCTGGGTGCCGCTGGAACGAGCTATGCTAAGCAAGTTGTGACTCCTGCGGAGTCTCCTAACGATGCCAAAAAGCTGCGACTTCCGATGCCAGTGGAGTGGATGTATATCCTTGAGGATGGGTCTGTAGGCTCGCTGAATGCGGCAAACACTTTCATCAGTTCTACGGGAGGCCCTGTGCCCAGCGCCACAAACCCAATCGTGGGGCGGATTGCGTTTTGGACGGATGATGAATCGTGTAAAATTAACATCAATACGGCGTCGGAACCCACGTTTATGTCCACCCCTTTTTACTATCATCAACGTGATGCGAAGTGGGCTCATTTCCCAGCGACTACGGGTGAGTATCAGCGGTATCCAGGCCATCCTGCGACAACTGCGCTAAGCGCGGTGTTAGCTCCTAATTACCTGCTCGATCCTTACCTGCCAGGGCGCGATGGAGGTGGCTTGTCGCGCACGCAATTGGTGGAATTGAAACAGCAAATCTATGATCTGATCCCGAAAATTGGGCGCGGTGGGTCAGAAGGGGGCACTCGTCCGTTTGTTCAGGATGACTTTTCTTCGCAGAATGGAGAAGGCGAAGCCGCGATCAGCGTCAATTTGACCGAGTCTTCCAGAGAACGGCTATTCGCGAGCGTGGATGAAATGTTGTTCCTGCAATCAGGCTATACACCTACCAATGGCCGTGCACCCGCACGGTTTGCGATGCCCGGCGCGGCGAATCAATTTCTCTTCGACCATGACACCCTAGAGCGGTCTAGGTTTTTCCTGACTGCACACAGCCGTTCGCCTGAATTTACCCTCCATGGCCTCCCTCGCGTCTGCATGTGGCCTATTTCGGATGAATCTCTCGGGACTCAGCGCCGAACGACATTCGACAACATGATCGCGCTTTGTGGCACCATCAAGCGCTTGGCTTCGGATGATGTGAACAGTGGAAGCCCGGATCGAACTTATTACTTCCGCCGGGCCGTTTCTTATACTGACCCAAATGACTCTCGATCAGGTGGGCAATCAGGTTCGACTTTCGACCTCACTGGAAATTCCACCCTGAGCCGTAACACAGACCTTCTGCAGTATCTGTCCAGTCAAATGTCCGAGTTGGAATGGCCAGCAACGGGCGCTTCAGGAGCTGGATCAGCAGGGGGCTTCGATGACAAGTATGGTCAGAACAATGTTTACCAGCTTGCGGTGCAGTTTTTCGATTATATCCGCTGCACCAATCTGTATGATGGCATCCTCGCTCGCGACAATGACGCAGGTGGTAAGCCGGGTGGCTACATCAGTCGTGACAACCAGAGATCGGACAATTTTACTTATACTTCCCAACGTATCTCTCGGTCTCCCAATACGGTGGACAACGTCACGGCTGAGCTCGGCGCTAACAAAGCACGTGCGAACACATCCGGGGTGCTACCTGGGCATGGCCAAGTCTCCCCGGCAATGTGGCAGCAAGGAGGGACAACCTACAAAGGCTTTGGCCGAATGCTCACCATCTCGGAAATTGGGTTTCAGTTCATCTGCACGGCAGATGGAAAACCTGATGGCCGAAGCCTCACCACATTTCCATCCCCTACGCTTGCTGGACGAGGTGGTGGCACAGCTATCCGCTACGACCCAAGTAATGACGCTGTGCTAAATGAGGTGAATATGCCAAACACCGCTGCCTACACAGGAATGGCTGTTGATGACCTACAATATCAGGATGGAAAAAAATTTGCAGTTTGGTACTCCAACTTTCCGCCAATTGTTGGATCAGAATTGGCGATGATGGAGTTTTACGGATGCGATGCAGATCAAGCTGGCTCTCCGACGCACCCATCTAAGCACCCTGGTTTTTCTCCCAGAAACTGGAACTACTCTCTTGCCGCGAACACACCTCTCGATGTAACACAAAAAAGGGTTCAAATGACCTTCTTGCTTGAGACGTTTTGCCCGAGTGTAGGATGGACGAAATTTTATCCAGAATTTACCATCACTTTGTCAGGTGCCAGTGCAGCTCAAATGAAATTGAACGGCAAAGACTTGTTCAACACCACGGGAGAAATTCCCATCAAATCAAATGGAAACATTTATGACAGTGTTGGAGGGGACGTCTCCCCAATGGGTGGGCACGCCGGACCCACGAGAATTCTTGCTGGACGGCAAACCCGCGTCATCTCCGGTGGCGGTGGCAATGTGCTGCTACCATCAGACACCAGCTGGGAAGATGGCAATACTTCTGGTCACCAAGCCCTCAATAACTATACCTTCGTGAGTGATTATGTGACTGTGGACCGCAACAGCAAGATGGAATTTACCTTCCCACAGGAGCCGCTGGTGATCAAAATCTACGACACGCATAGCTGGGAGAGTGCCACACCGGTTCAGGAAATTCAGATTGATTTTAACCAGTTAAATCTCCCCACCACTCTGCCCGTTCCACACCTCGTCGGCTCAACGAACCCGATTGATGGCTACCCTCAGGGTGACCCGAAATACTTTGGCGGCCCACGTGAAAGTACCCAAAGCGGTGAGATGAATGGACAATATTTTACCAAAATAGACGGCAACGGACGTAATGTACATTACCGTTCACTCCAAGGCCCCCATTTCTGGGGTTATCTTTCGGATGGAATAATCGGGCGCGGACAAGGAAGTTTTAATACAGGCTATTCAAAAACGAACGGTGAAAATTTGTGGAGTGACCCGCCACGGATTGGGCGCGTTAATGACCTCGTAGGTCAAGCCCAGCGCGGTCGCCTCGATACAGAACGCAGGCTTGTGGCCCCGAATACAACTTCTGGCTGGAGGGAACTACCAACTGGAGAGTACTATGCTGGAGTGGGTATTATCCCAGACGCCACGAGTGATGTGATTCGCACCATCGTGCCTGCAGTGGGTGATTATCGAATCCTCGCGGCACGCCGTTTTGTGCCCACGGAGATGTGGACGCCGCATCCTCTCTGGCAGCAGGGGTATGATCAAATTCGCCAGGCTCATAGTTTCAGCGGCTACCAGGCGAACAATGAACCTGGAGCATCCTTTTCGATCCGGACCAACGACCCTTCTGCGGTGATTGAAAACTATGTGGGTAACTACGTAGATCTTTATCGCCGAGAATTGCAGTTGGTGGGTGGCGCTGAGTATCAGATGATTAACGACACCAGATTTGAAGAAGACTTCAATAATATGAGGGGTCGTCATCCTGACCTCCCACCCCATGAGGACTGGGCGAAAGCAGCTAACGCTTTTGGTGATTTTGACACCGGCCTCTCTGGTGGTCGTGAAGGCCCCTACATTAACAAACCTGATGAAGGTAACTTCTTCGCAAACACCGAGATTCGCAATGGTGTGTCCCACTTTGAGCGTCAGGCCTATTTCCGGGAGTCCTGGGAAGATGCGGAGGATTGGCGCAGTGGCATTTACATGACGCCAAATCGCCTCATTGCCTCGCCGGTGATGTTTGGTTCCCTGCCGACTGGCGTCTGGCAAACTCCCGGTGGTTTGCCCTCCGCTCGGGATATGACAAATTTAGGCTCGCTGGAATACGCACCGTGGCAAACTCTACTCTTTCGTCCACATTCGCATGTCACCGAGCTGCAGCCAAACTCTCACTCTAGCCACCCAGGTGCCTATGATCCGGCGGATCATTACCTGCTGGACCTTTTCTTCATGCCTGTGGTGGAGCCGTATGCGATCAGCGAGCCTCTCTC
>JBEIGR010000113.1:0-11617 GCA_040381795.1 Verrucomicrobiaceae bacterium
ATTCTCATCGGCCTCATGGGCAGCGGGAAAACCACCGTCGCCCGCATCGTCTCCCAGATGATCGGCTTCCAGTGCATCGATACCGACCAGCTCATCTTCGAAACCGCCGGTCAAAGCATCCCCGCCATCTTCGCCGCTGAAACCGAGACCGGCTTCCGACTCCGCGAAAGCGCCGCACTCCGCTCGTTGCTCGGCAAACGCGGTGCCTGCATCGCCACCGGCGGCGGCATCATCACTCAACCGCGCAATCTTCCTCTGCTGCGCCACCTCGGCTACATCGTCTGGCTCGATGCCGATCCCGCCCTCCTCGCCCGCCGCACCTCCCACAACAACGACCGCCCCCTCCTCGCCGGCGAAGAAGACCCCAAAGCCAAACTGACCCGCCTCCTCGACGAGCGAAAGCCCCTCTACAAATCCCTCGCCGACCTCCGCATTCAGACCTCCGAGCTCACCCCCCAAGAAACCGCCTACGGCATCATGGAAAGCGCGAGAGTCTTCTTCTCGAAGATGCAGAGGTGAGTGGAATTCTCCCCTGAACGCCAGAGGCATTCCCCCCGAACGCCGGAGGGGTTCGCCCATGCGCCCACCATTCAGCTCACGGCAGGTAGTCGTCCTTCCAATTCAGATGAGCCTCCTCGACCATGCTGCGTAACTCCGTCACAAAATCTCGCTTCGCGTGATGTTGTTCCTGGTTCTTGATGTAATCGATCAAAGCGGGTCTCGCGTCGGCTGCCACGGTGAAGGCTCCATACCCTTCCTGCCAGTAATCGAACGCCGGAAAAACCTGCTGCCCTCGTATCCAAGCCGAAGAGTCCGTCTTGATCTCCTTTACCAGATCCGCCAGCGCCACCGACGGATGCAGCGAGGTCAAAATGTGAAGATGATCCTCCACGCCCCCGATGCGGTAAAGATGACCGTCCCGCTCTTTGATGATGCCCCAAATGAACCGATAAAGATCATCTCGCCGCGCCTTATCCAGCGAAGGCACTCGGCCCTTCGTCCCAAACACGATGTGATAAGTGATGCCCGTGTAAGTCGGCATGCACATCATCCTTCATAAATGCCACCCAGAGGCAAGCTCAACACCGCCTCGAATGCCAGAGGCATTCCCCCCGAATAGCCAGGGGTGATAACCCCTGGAACAGATCGCGAGACATCCCGAACCCCGGAGGGGTTCGCCCATGCGCAACGAGGCATCGGAATTCACCCAGCATCGGCGAACTCCTCCGGAGTTCACGAGGCGCGTCGTCTCATGCCAGGGGTTTCACCCCTGGCTATTGGTGGGGAAGCCCTCCGGGCTTCAGCCTTGTGTGCAGAATGCCTCACTCAACACGATGGACTCGATGAGCACATCGGCGCGGTGATCGCTCTTCTTCAAAATCGCCAGCAACTGGCGGATCAAACCTTCGTCTTGCGGCTTTAACGCACGGCCAAGCGCAAACGCGGTGAGACGCTGCGTGACGTTGCGGATGAATTCATCGGCGTGATGCTGCTGGATGGCGTTTCGGAGTTCGGCAGGGCCGTTGATTTCAATGCCACCGGGCAGCGTGCCACTCGCATCCACGGGTTTGCCAGCCTCCTTCTCGCGGAAGCGGCCGATGGCGTCGAAGTTTTCCAAACCGAAGCCAATTGGGTCAATCTTGTCATGGCAGCTCGCACAGCTTTCGTTGCGACGATGCGCGGCGAGTTCCTCACGCAGCGTCTTGCCACGATCTCCAGCCTTGTCGTCGAGCTGGCCGGCATCAGCAGGCGGTTCGGCGAGTTTACGGCCGAGCAAGGTCTCCAAAACCCACTTGCCGCGAATCACCGGACTCGTGCGGTTCGGCGTGGAGGAGGCGGTGAGCACGGCCGCCATGCCGAGCAAGCCCGCCCGTTTGTCATCGGTGAATTTCACCGGCTGCATGGCCTCGCCGGTCACGTCGAGGTCATACACTTTGGCGAGTTCGGCATTCGCAAAGGTCTCGCGGGCATCGAGCAACCGCGTGAGACTGCCGCCGCTGCGCAGGAGATTTTCAAAGACTAGCACCGGCTCCAGCTTCATCGCGCCCGCCAACGCGGGTGTGAAGTCGCGGAACTTCCGCGCATCCGGCACATGCTCGGTGCCGAGGCCGGAGAAGCCGAGCCATTGACCGAGGAAGGTGCTCATGAAGGTCCGCGAACGCGGATCAGCGATCATGCGCTTCACTTGCGCACGCAGCGTATCGTCTTCGTGTAATTTCCCGGCATCGGCGAGAGCACGCAGTTCATCATCAGGCATGCTCATCCAGAGGAAATAACTCAAACGACTCGCCAGTTGATGATCATCGAGCTTCCCAGTGCGGAGTTCATCACGGAACAAAAAGCTCGGCGAGGTCAACGCGGCCGCGAAAGCAAGCTTGAGAGCCTGCTCGGGCGCTTCACCGCGCTTTTGAGCCTTCTCATAAAGCTCGAGATGCTTTTCGATTTCATCAGCTCGCAGCGGCCGACGGAAGGCTTTTGGCAAAAAGGCATTCAAAGCGGCTTTGACATCACTTGAGAAGATTTCGGCTGGTTTTGAGCCTGCGGGCGAAATCGGGCCTTCCACCAAAATCCAGTCCACACCCGGCGCACCGACTCGAATTGGCTTCGCGGCCTTTTGCGCCTCCGCGCTGCCGATGAGCGAGGCAGGTTCAAACGGCAGATCGAGCACTTCGAGCGAATCACCGACCACCTTGCGGTTGCTGGCGAGCTTTTCGACATTCGCCGCCTTGATCTGGCGATCCACTTCGGCCACGGAGACCTTCATCGCCTTCGCGAGTTGGTGCTTCGCAGCCGCCATCGCCTCGGTGCGTTCAGGCAGCAGGTTGAAAAAGCTGCGCAGATCACTCGGATTCCCATCCGGTGTCACCGCACGCAGATACTCGACGCGCATCTGCATGTTCTGGAAGTTGCGATTGAGCGTGTCCGTGAGCCTTTTGATCTCGTCGGAGGCGTTTGCTTTCACCGGTAGGCGTGGCGCATTCTTCGCTGCCGCATCCTTCACCAGTGGTGCCGCCTTCTTTTGATCAAAAACCGGATAACCACCCTTCGGCGCGGCCTTCTTCGCCTTTCGCACCGGCACAGGCGTGACAGCACGCAGCATGGTGTTGTCGATGTTCCAGGTCATCTGATGCGAGCCAGCACGGAGCAGCAGCTCGATCGTTTCCTCCTTGGGCGTGTTGTCGATGCACTTCAAAAGCGCCCGTGGCTCGTTGTCGATGCGCAGCCGCATGCCACTATCCCCACCACGACCGACATGCTTCACGGTCATCCGATACCAACCATCCGCAGGCACGATGACTTCATCATAAAGCGTGCGCTGCCCTGCACCCGCGAGCGAGTAGCCGACTCCGCCGCCGGGCAGTTCCTCTGGCTTGGAACCGCGTTCCGTCATGAGCATGTTCTCGGCCTCGAAGTGCTTCGCGTAAGGCTTCTGGCGCAGATTGAGCAGGCTTTGCAGCGCATAATCCGCCGCATCAAAAAGCTGCTCCGCCAGCGCGGGCGAGATGAAGAGAGCGTCACGATCATTCGTGAAGCCGGAGAGACCCGGACCATCATCGAGCAGCAATTTCCCCGGCTCAAAGTCGATGCCGAGAAGGTCACGCAGCGTGTGGTTGTATTCCGTTTTCGTCAGCCGCGGCAGCGTGACGTGCTCAATGCCCTTCTGCTGGCTCCAATCGACCGCGTCGATGCCCTTCTTCAAAAACGCCACGATCTTCTCCCGCTCCGCCACACTCGGCAGCGGCTTCTTCGGCGGCATTTCTTCCTCCTCGACCTGCTGCAGCATCGTCTGCCACAGCTTGAACTCCTTCACCACATTCTGCGGCGAGCCGAAGTTCGTCAGATCGACATCGCCTTTTTGTTTTTCCGCGTTGTGACAATCGAGGCAGTATTTTTGTAGGAGGGGACGGATGTCCGCGAAGGCAGGGACACAAAGGATAAAAGGGGCTAGAAGGACGAGGCGCATCTTGAAGGCGAGAACGCATCAAATTAACGAATCACGCCTCAAATGTAGGTAGCTTCAGCCAAAACTCAGCGCCGCCTTCGGGGCGGTTTTCGCAGCCGCTTTGACCGCCATGGGCATGCACGATGGCGTGGACGAGGCTGAGGCCGAGACCCATGCCGGGCGTGGCGGCACTGGAGGCGCTGCCGCGTTTGTAGCGCTGCCAGACGGTGGCGAGATCACTCTCGCTGAGGCCTGGGCCGGTGTCGCGAACGAGGATGCTAATGGCCGTGACGCCAGGCTCCAGCACGAGGCTCACGGTGCCGCCACGCGGGGTGTAGGCGAGGGCGTTATCGAGCAGGTTGGCGATGGCTTGCGTGATGCGTTGGCGGTCGAGCTGGATGGGGGCGGGCGTCTCGGCTTGCAGATTCAAATGCAGCCCACGCTCCTCGGCGGCAGGTTTGTAGAGCTCGTGCAATTGAGTGAGCAGGTCACGCAGGTCGATGGCTTCGAGGTGGAGCTTCAGCGCTTTGTGCTCGCCGGCACGCGTGGTGAGGATGGTCTGCACGAGGTCAGTGGCGCGGTCGATCTCCTCCAGGCCGCGAGCGGCGGCATCGCGTGCCATGTCGTTGTCCGTGTGATCGTGAAAGGTCTCCAAATTGCCGCGAATGCGAGCCAGCGGTGTGCGCAGTTCGTGAGCGAGGTTGTCGTTCGCACTTTGCAGCTCGTCGGTAAGGGCATCGATGCGGTCGAGGCCGTCATTGAAGGCGGTGGCAAAGGCTTGCAGCTCCGGCACGGCATCTGGTGCCACGAGTCGTGCATCCGTGTTGCCTAGGGCGAGCTTGCGGGTGCTGATCATCATGTCCTGCAAGGGACGCAGCACATGGCGGGCGAACCACGCCAGCGGCAGCAGCATGAAGACGGCGGAGACGAGCCCCGCGAGCCACAGTTGATTGCGGATGTGATCTTCATAGGCGCGGTCCTCCGCATCTGTGCGGCCAAACCAGAGCGTGTTGCCATCATCGAGCAACTGACAGCCAGCGAGGATCTCGTGCGCTTTGCTTTGATGCGGGATCTGCATGAGCAGCGCCTCCGTAGGCCGCAGCTTGCCCGGAGGCTGGCTCGGCCAGGCATAGCCGCTCACCGCAGGTGGTATCTGCTCGAAAAGCAGGCTGCCATCCGCTGCGGTGATGCGCACGGCTTGATCCAGATCATGGCCGCCTGCGGCAAAGACATCCCGCAACTCTCTGAGGCCGTTGCGATTGTAGAAAACGGCATACTCACCGAGATCGTCGAGCACCACGGCCTTGGCGATGCTGCTGAGATTTCGCCGCACAGCCCAGCCTGCCACCGTGATGCACAGCGCCGTGCTGCACACCATCAGCACCGTCAGCAGCAGCCCCAGCCGCCAGGTGGACGGCATGCGTTCAGGGAAGAGCTTGGATAACATAACCTTTGCCTCGGACGGTTTGCAGTTGGGATGCCGCTCCTGGTGTGTCGATTTTCCGGCGCAGGCGGCAGATCATCGCATCCACGACATTGGTGCCCGGATCAAATCGAATGTCCCAGACCTTTTCGAGCAGGAATTTCTTCGTGAGGATGCGCCCCTCATTCGCCAGCATCACCTCCAGCAGCGTCCACTCGCGGGGTTGCAGCTCCACCGTTTCATCGCTGCTGCGCAGGCGGCGTTTGATCGGGTCGAGCGTCCATTTTCCCAGCGTTCGGGTGGAAGGCGCGGGCGTGATGCCGCTGCGTCGTTGCAGGGCCTCCAGCCGCGCCATCAGCTCCTCCACCGCGAAAGGTTTCGTCACATAATCATCGCCACCCGCCTTCAGACCACGCACACGGTCCGTCACATTGTCACGAGCCGTGAGAAACAGCACCGGCAGGCCAAATCCCCGCGCCCGCATCTGCTCCACGACGGTGAAGCCATCCATGTCCGGCAGCCCCACATCCAGGATCACCGCATCAAAAGCCTCCTGCGAAAGCGCCACGAGTGCCGCGCCGCCTTTTTCACGCCACGTCAACGTATGCCCCGCCTCGCTCAGCCAAAGCGATGTCTGGCGGGCGAGTTCGGTATCATCTTCGACGAGGAGGAGGTGCATGGCGGGTGAGATGGGCCTGTTTACACTGAAAATCCACAGCAGAGACCATCATTACCAAACGATAACGTGAGGCCTCAAATCACCGGACGATTCACCCTTAACAACTGCCCTTTGAGTTCGCCTGCTCCACGAATCGCTTCATCGATGCGCCGTGCCAGAGCCGCTACATCGTGATCCATGGAGCAGACGATGATACCTTCATGATCAGCATTGGTTTCACGGTGAAGACGCAGAAAATGCAGACGATTGAAGGTCAGAACTGCCCGGAGTCGTCTTTTGGCGAAATCCAGCACCTCCTCATCAGGCACTCGCTGATTCGCCCTTCCTGCCTCGATTGAGGTGAGGACGTCGTGGCCGAACTCACGCAGTGCGAGGACCACCCTCCGGTCGAAATTCTCGTTGGAGTAGATCAAAGCACCCATGGCAGGTCAGGCCGCTTCGTTTTCCTGAATGGCACACTCGATCTCATCGGCGTGTGCGGCCACATACGTCCAGGCAGCGGTCAGATCCCCGCGCTGGAGGCTCGGGAAGGCGTCCAGCAGTTCGGCTTCACTGAATCCCAGGCGGCGAGATTGCTCCAGCGTCCACACCGGGATGCGTGTGCTGACGATGCAGGCATCACCACCGCAAACATTCGCCGTTTTCTCGATGCCCATGGATTCGATACTTGTGCCAACGCCAGGACTCCCATCCGACATGACCAACAGCACATGACTGCGCCCAGGACGTAGCCACGTCGGCAGCGGCGACAGCAACTGCAGGCGGCCGTCGGCGCTGATTTCGATGTCCGTTTCGAGAGTATGCATGGCGCAGTATCCTCAACGGCCATGGAGTGTCAACCGTGGCGGGTCCTCTGGCAAAGACCGCCTGACCAGCTCTTCTCCATTACCAAATGATAACGTGCTCAGGCAGACAGCTTGGGAAATGAGTCTGGCGTCATGAAAACTTTCACGCGCCTCATTCCCGCCCTGCTGCTCCTCACCGCTGCCCAGGCTGAAAATGCCCTCACCAGCAGCGACCTCGTCAGTGAGGCACTGAACAAAAATCCCGAAGTCCGCTTCTACGAAGCCGAAATCGACGCCGCACGCGGTGGACGCGATTCAGCGGGCAAACTGGCCAATCCCGAACTGAGCACCGAACTCGGCGGCATGAGCCTCGCTCAGCAAAAAGAGGGCCTCGTGTGGCGGGCGAGCATTTTGCAGGTCTTTGACTTCCCCGGCCGCATGTCGCTGCGCAAAGCCATCGCCGATCGCGACATCGAACTCGCCCAACTCGGTCTCCAGCAGTTTAAATCGCAGCTCGCCAATGAAGTGCGTGCCCGTGCCGGTGATGTGCTGCTCCTTCAGCGCAAAGAAGCCGCTGCCCGCTCCGTGCGTGAACGGCTCGAATCCCTCGTCGAAGTGCTCGTGCAGCGTGATACCGGCTCCGTGAGCGCTTTGCTAGAGCGCCGCATTTTGGAGGCCACGCTGCTCAACAGCGACCGCATCCTCACCGACGCCTCCAAAGCCTCACGCGAGGCCGCCGCAGCGCTGAATGTGCTTTGCGGACGCGGCCCCGACCAGTCCGTGAAGCTCGCCGGAGCCGTCACTTCCTTCCCCGATGTGCCACAGCTTGCCACGCTGAAGCAACAGGCCGCCCGCACGAACTTCGATCTCCAGCAAAAGCGTCTCAACGTCGCCAAACAAGGCCTGAAGGTCGATCTCACGAAATCCGAACGCTGGGGCGACATCACCTTTGGTCCCTACATGGCCGGACAGCATGCCGGTGGCACCCAAATCGAAGGCGGCTTCGTCGTTTCCATCCCGCTACCACTTTGGAATAAAAACAAAGGTAACATCGACGCCGAAAAAGCCCGCACGCAGCAAGCCGAAGCGCTGCTCGGTGCCACCTTGCGTGATCTCGAGCGTGACCTCGCCGTTGCCCGCTCCGCTTACCTCGCGGAACTCGGTGCTCTTTCCCGCTGGCGTCCCGAAAGCGAAAAACAATTCGCTGATGCCGCTGCGGAGGCTGACCGCCATTACCGCCTCGGAGCCGTGCCCGCCGCGACCTATGTGGAAATGCAACGCGGCTATCTCGACGCCATGGACAGCCTCATCGAGTCCCGCCGCAACGCCTGGAAGCACCGCATGGAAATCGAGCGCCTCACCGGCGGCCCCCTCACCGGCGAATCCGTGACGCCGAGGCTGACGGAGCGTTGAATCTCACGCCTTCCTTGCCGCCGCTGCGGCGATGTGTCCGGCGAAGCTCGAAACAAAGCTGCTGAGGCTCGTCATGTCGTCATGGCAAGTGAAGCGTCCGTCCTTGCTAGCGGAATGTGGAGACGCCAGCACCGTCGCGGAAGTGTAGAGCTGCTCGTGCATGAGTTTTTTGCAAAGCAGGTGGTAGCGATCCAGGTAGGAGGCGTTTCGAAACTCGGGAAACACGGGGAAGTGCGGCGAGTAATCTCGCACTGGCGCACGGGACGCTTCGGCATCCTCCACGAGCATCAACCAGCCAAGAAAAGGCCTCGGTACGTCACCAAAGCACTTTCGCGATAAGCGGTCCAAAAGTCGTGCGCTGTGCCAATGGCTTCCTCAGCCCGGTTGTTGCAGTTGTTGCCGAAAGACGGCCCCACCTGCGATTTGAACTCCAGCGCGGCCACCAGCGTGCCACGATTCATGATGACGATGTCCCATAGCTTCGTAGGTCTAAAGAAACCGGGCAAGGTGAGCAGACGGCGACTCAGGTGAATTTCCGCTGACTTGAGTCCATTCCCCCGAACGAGGTCTTCCATGAGCGAAACGAAGCCGTTCATGTTTTTTCCGGCCGTGACAGCGGCACGTTCTCCTCGGTCGCTCGCGCCACCAGCGGCTTGTTTGAGCCCGGCTTCGTCACGACCCGTCCAGAAGCTCTTCACGGCTTTGCGGACTTTGGTTTCGTAGTTTGCGAGAGAAAGAGCCATATCAGGATTGCAGGTGAGAGAGGTCGTCGGCTTCCAGCCTGTAAATCTTGGCGAGCAGTGGCTCTACAGGCTGGCTGTTGTCCGAGAGTTTTTTCTGCCAAGCAGGTTGGATGCTGCTCCAGAGAGGAAGCCGAATGCGTCGCAGATATTGAGCCTGAAAGCGCAGGCAGCCGCCACGCATCTTCGTCGAGTAGGCGCGGACAAAAAGCCGGGCGATGCCAGATTGCAGCACCCGTTGCAGAGCTTTCAGCGGCCAGTGTTCGCTGGTGATGTAGTAGAGATTGTGATGCGGGTAGAGCTTACCCTCCTCGAGCACGATGTTTGCCTCGCCTTTGATGTCGGGCACGAGCAGCTTCGGCTTCGCCGTTGGCGGCGGTGTGATGCGGTCGATGGTGCGATACCATGAACCGTTGGCTCTCTGGGCGCAGTGACGCTTTTGCAGTGCCTCGCGATGCCGGTTCATGTGGCGGGCGAAGCGTGGATAAGCCGCGAAATCCGCCAGCGTGCCGTCTTCTTCGAAAGGATTCACCACGCCGAGACCTTTCCAACGCACCTCGCCTTCGAGAATATCCTTTGTCATTACCAAGGGCAGCTTTCGCTCATTCTCGACATCCAGTTCATCATACGGAGCGATGTACACCTTGTCCGCACCCGTGGCGACGCCGATGCCCACGCTACATCCCGCCTGTTCCAGTGTGGGAAAGGCAGCCTCCAGCCTTCTCACGAGTTCCATCGAGGGCTGCGCATCGGATTCCAGCAGCCATGGCTCATCGCCGCGTGGATTGGCGGCGAGCATGCTCACCGTGCCGTTGTAGCCGGAAGGCGGCCCCGTGAAGATTCGGTGAAGCTGGCGCAGCGCATCGCTCGAAACCTCCGGCCGGTGCGCCAGCAAAGGCTTTTCATCCGATTTGCCTCACTGAATGACCGTGATGGCCGGATACGCCGTGACCTCTGTCTGAAAGGCCGCCGTGCCCACCATGTCCACATAGTAGCGCAGCGAGTAGCCAGAGGAGATCAGCGCCCGCAGTGGGCCGCCATAGCGGTTTTTCATCCAGCGGTCGGAACAGATGAAGCACATCTGACCTTCGGCATTCAGTAGCTCCATCGACTTCTCCATGAAGGGCACATAAAGGTCAGCTCGGTCGTAAAGCGTGGCGTAACGCTGGCGGTATTCGGCGAGCAGGTTTGCTGGGATGAGTTCTTGCCGGACATAGGGCGGATTGCCGACCACAAAGTCAAAAGGGTCGCGACAAGCCTCCAGCAGGAAGTCGGTGTTCTTCAGCCAGGTATCCAACAGCATTGTCGCTGTGCTCGAAGGCACCTTTTTGGCACTCAGCAGCCCGGCGAGTTCGTTGCGGGTTTGCTCAAAGGTATCGCGATGCAGTTCTACAGCCCGGATAGCGCGGGCAAGCTCACGAGCCGGGATTTTGGCCTTGTGAGATGCTTCCAGAAGCCTTTCGACTGCCTTTAGCAAAAACTCACCGCCACCAAAAGAAGGCTCGAGCAACCGAAGCTGCCAAAGCGGTCGCTCGGGCGTGTAGCCGATGAGGTCGAGCATGAAGTCCACGACCTCCGGGCGGGTGAAAATAGCGCCGCGTTCGTCAGCGGGCGCTGCTTTCAGCCTGTCCAGCGCATCGCCGAGGAACTCTTCTGCGGCGAAGAGTTCGAGACTTTGACTGGGGGGCTGTCGGTTCTTGATGACCATGCTGTGACGGTACTGTTCTACAGGCAGAAGGCCCGCGTAACAAGCGCCACCTGCTGCCCCCCCAGGAGGCGTCCATCCGTAACCATCCCGTTACCTCATTACCAATCGGTAACGTGTATCCCCGATGGGAGTGTGGTGGAATGATGCAGCCGGGAGGGACGCGTGTTTTTCCGGTGCCACAGATTCTAGCCAAATAGTTACGGAGCCCCGGCTTCTTGTTGGTGGGAGGTGTGGCTCGGTACTCACGCGATCCACTCCATGAACTCCATCAAGACCCACAACCTGAATGCCGATTCCGACGCCTGTGGCGCTTGGTTTGCCCAGGCGCTGCGGGGTGATTCGGATGCGGCGACGCGGCTGTATGAATGCTGCGTTCCGATGGTGAGGTGCTGGCTTTCGAAGTCGGTGCCAAGTGTGATAGCGGAAGACTGTGCGCATGAGGCCATGGTACTCGCTTTTCGGCGTGCGGAGCAGTTCCGGCCGGGCACGTCGTTCGTCGGCTGGGTGCGCACGATGGCGTGGAGATTGGCCCTGAATGCCCTGCGGACCGATTTGCGCCGCAAAACACGCGAAACGGCCTTTTTCGAGCAAAACGAGTCCGGTGGCGATTTTCACGATGAGGCCGTTTTCGCGGCTTTGGAGCGCTGTGTGGCCGAATTGCCCGGCGAGCAGCGCCAGCTCATCCGCCTGCGCTTTCAGCTCGATCAATCGGCAGGCGAAATCGCCGCCAGCCTCGGCCGCAGCCGCGTGACGGTGGCCGTGAGCCTGCACCGCATCTGCAAACGTCTTCGCTCCGGCCTGGAGCAGCACGCACCCCTTTGAAACAACCAACACACACCACCATGAAACACATCCTGCTCATTCTGATCAGCCTCGTGGCCTTGCTCGCCGGTCAAACCGTCCGCGCCAGCATCGCCTACGGCAGC
>JBEIGR010000114.1:0-11604 GCA_040381795.1 Verrucomicrobiaceae bacterium
ATCGGGCATTTCATCGATGACATACTCGCGGTCCGTAAAGAGAGTCACACCGCGTTTCATCACCGCCGATTCATCCGCAATCAGAGGAGCGGCGAGGAGGCCAAAGAGAAAGGATAGAGCTAGAAGCGAAGCACGCATGGAGTCACAAACGTCCGCCACGCCCGCTCCTCGCGCCCGAAACCCGCAAAGCGGGTGTTATGGTAACTTCCGACAGTGTGGTGCAGCCGTCCCGGCTGCCCTCAGAGGAGTCCAGAGGACTCAACCACATTACCTCCGCAGCGCATTGATCAGCTCATCCACCTTGTTGATGATGTCTTGCATCGGTTGCTGGTTGTAACCGCCGTCGGCTCCGATGCCGAGCGTTCCCACGCCGTTGCTGTTGTTGCTCGTTTGATCCAAGGCATTGGCGATGGCGTTGCATTCGATCTGCGGCAGGCGGGCGAGCGATTCGTGAGGACGTGCGGGGAGGAAACGAGTCACGTTCTGCGCCTGCTTGCGGGCAGCTTGAGAGGGAAATGCGGACATGCCCGATCACTTCACCCACTTCACGTCCACCTTGGGCAGCAGGGCTTTCACTTTGGCCTGCGTTTCTTCGGGGTAGCCTTTGCCGTAGCGGATGATCGAGAGGGATTTGAGATGAGCGAAGGCTTGCAACTGCGGCAGGCGGGTGTCGGGCAGGTCGATGCTTTCAAGCGAAAGCGATTCGAGCTGGGTCATGCTGGCGAGCGCGGTGAGATCGGCATCGGTCAGCGTTTGGCCACTCATGGCAAAACGGCGCAGGGTGGGGATGGATTTGGCTCCGGCAATCGCTTGGGCCGCAGGGAGGGCGTTACCCTGGCTGACGGACAGGGATTCCAGAGGCAAGGAACTCAAGTTCCCATGCCAGGCCGCCGTCATTTTGGGACCGTTGAGGATGATGCTTTTGAGCTTTTTCAGCTTCAGCAGATGCACGGCGCTGGCATCGGTGAGGACTCGGGCGTGAATGAGATTGAGGGATTCGAGGTTGGGGAAGCGCTCGCAGATGTAGCCGAGGCCTTCGTCATCGATGCCGTTGCCGTGGAAGGCGATGGACTTCAGGTTCGTCCACCCCTCAAACTTGGCGAAGGCATGGCCCGGCAGGTTTGCCCGGAGGCTGAAGCTCTCGAGATGCTTGAGCCCGGCGAGCTGTTCGAGCCCGGCGTCGGTGGCCTTGCTGAAGTAATGCAGGGACAGGGACTTCAAATCGGGGAACGTCGCGAGTTGCGAAAGTTTCGCGAGGGCAGTGTCGCCCGGACCATTGTCATACCGCTTCTCGATGCGCAGAGATTTCAGGCGGTTCAGTTTGAGGATTGAATCCAGCGAGGACTCGTCGAGCGTGGTCACCACGATGGACAGATTTTCCAACGAGGAGATCCGCCCGAGATGCTCGATGAAGACCGCGTCGTAGGGGTCCGTCTTTTTGTCACGACTCGCATGAGCATGGCCGTTGAGGATGCCGGTGTTGACCATCGTCAGTGTGTCAAAGAGCGCGATGTCACCGCCCGCCGCCTTCTTGAGCGCCTCGGGCGTGGTGTTGACCTTGGTGAAGGTGCCCGGTGCGCTCTCGATGGTGCGGATGACGGCCTCAACGTGCGGATGCTGCTCCGCAGCAGTGAGAATGGCGTCAGCGTTGTCTTGAAGCGCTTGTTTCAATGCGGCATCGGCGGTGGCGACGACGGCATCAAGATCAACGCGTGAGGTGATCTTGGAAAGGTCAGGCACAGCCGCGTGAAGCGCGGTGAGTGATGAGAGTAGGAGGGCGGTGAGGAGGGTGAGTTTCATGGCTTTTGTTCGTGGTTCGGTCGGGGTTCTTGGTTCCCAGTTTCGGATGCTCGTCGTCTCGCTGGGCGACGAAGAAACCAGAACGAGGAGGCTTCATGGATTCGGGAACCAATAATTGGGGAAGATGTCTGGGGTCGGGAAGCGGTCTTTGTGGGTGAAGGTTCCGTCGCCCAGATATTCCTCCCGAGGCACTTGCACCCCGGGCCAGCCGTTAACATGGACGCGGACGATTCGTTTGGGGCGGATGCCCTCGATGATCGTATCCGTCTCGAAACGGATCTGGATGCCGCTGCTGCCGAGGGGGATTTCCCCGGCTGCCTTGATGACGTCTAGGATGGTGCCTTTAGAGGCCATGTGCGCGGGGCCGTAGTGGCCGCCTGTGTGCTTCAAGGTGTTCTCGGCTCCATTGATTTGTGCCCCGCTGCCCTTCTTGAAATCATCGTAGAGGGAGGGATCCATGCCGCCAAACAAGGTCGCGGTCACGGTCGCGCGGCCGAACTTGCCATACTCGACGGCATCAATCCAGGCTGGCATCCAGCGGCTTCGGATGAAGGCTCTGTGCGTCTCGGTCTGTAGTTGGGCGGCGTGTTGCATCGCCTTCTCATCCAGCCAAATGTCCGAGATGTGAAACTGGGTGAAAATGCCATCCGACGTGGGTTTCCAGGTGATGCCGAGTTGCACGGCCTGGCCACCGAGGGATTTCTTGCCCTGCGCAGGCCACGCGCCTTCGGCGATCAGATCCTCAATCACGATGCGCCTGTCCCCGCGCCAGATGCGGGTGGCGGCATCGAAGGTCATCTTTTCCTCGCTGGCCTTGCCGTCGCCGCCTTCCTTTGGTTCGAGGCTGGCGATGATCATCCTCTGGTTCTTCTGGAGGTCCACTTCCTTGAGCTTCCAGACCAATCCTTCGCGCTGGCAGTGGCTGGGCTCGTCTTCGAGGAGGAGGACATGGTTTTCGGCGGGGAAGATGCCGGTGCCACGATAATGGCCGGCGTCCACGTCCTTGTTGTTGACCGGCAGCACCGGCACGGCGGAAATCTTCGGGTCGGGTGGGAGGAAAGCCCGGACGTGCAGCACGGTGCCGAGCGGGATGTCCCGCAGATCCGCCGGTGCGCCGTGATACCGCACGATGCCGTAAGGGAGCATGGCGAAAGGGTGCGGGTCGTTGCGGCGAAACTTGCCCGATCCCTGGACGCGAATGCTGCCACGGCGGTTGACGTGATCCACGAAGACGAGTTCGCCCCGGTAGGAGTGCGCCTTTTCCAAAGGGGGGAACTTCCCCGCTTCGGGGCGGAAAACTTTTTGTTCTTGGTGCTTGGTGCTTGGTTGTTCGCTGAAGGCAGTCGTTTGAACGACGAGCGAACACACAAACATCCCGATCCACGAACGAGGAACGAAGAACAAGGAACGAGGAACGAAGAACATTTTCATAGTGCAATAATTTTGTTGCTGTCGCCGAACTGATCGATCTCCACGCCCATGCGTTGGGCCATGAGGAGGAGGAGATTGCTCATGTGGGCATCCGTGTTCACGGGGCGGCCGCCGCAGATCTGGTAATGGGCGGTGGTGAGCGCTCCGTCCGCGCCGATAGCGTAGCCTTTGAAGTCTTTCGCCTGCTTGTTGAAGTCGAGATGACTTCCGTGCTTCAGGCCGAGGTCGGAACCGCCGGCGAGGACGAGCGGGAGGTTCGCATTGCCATGGCTGTGGCCGTAGGACATGCCGCTGCCAAAGAGCGCCATCGTGGAGCCGAGGAGCGGCTTGCCATTTAGGTCTTTGGTCTCCGCGAGCCGGGTGAGGAAGTAGCCGAACTGCTCGATGGCGAAGGTGTCGTAGTTGGTGAGCTTTTCCATGTAGCCCGGATCGCCGCCGTGGTGGCTGAGCTGATGGCGAGTCTCGGTGATGCCGATTTCAGGAATGGCGAAGGCATCGCCCTCGCCACCGAGGCTGAAGGTGGCCACGCGGGTCACATCCGTCTGAAACGCGAGCACCATGAGGTCATAGACCGTGCGGAAATACTCGCCCGCCATGGTGGCGGCGATGTCGCGATTGGTGCGCTTGCGGTCGGCGTCGGAAACGGCGGGCAGCGGCGTATCAAGCCACGTATCGGCCCGCCGGGTGCGGATCTCCGCCTCACGGACGGAGGTGAGGTATTGGTTGAGGCGACCTTTGTCCTCCGCTCCCATCTTTTTCTCGAGCTGGCGCACTTCCGCGAGGTTGGCGTCCAGCACGCTGCCTTTACTGCGTAGCTCTCTCCTTTGGGCTGTTTTGCCGCCTTTCGGTTCCTCGAAGAGGGATGCGAAGATCTCGCTGCAACGACGCAGCGCCGGCAACTGCACCCCGTCCGCAGTCCAGGCAAGCGACGATCCTGTGAGGGCGACCTCCATCGAAGGGTAACGGGTGTGCGGCGCCGTGACTTCAGCCATCTTTTGGTCCACGGAAATCGTGTTGCGGGCGAAACTTCCGCCGGTCAGCCAGACTCGATGACAGCCGTGGGCTAAGCCGAGGCCTTCCCGGTGATGCATGCCGCTGATGGGCGTGATGACATCGCGATGCTTTTCCAAAGGCTTGAGCGACCGGGAGAACTGGTAGTCCCTGCCTTCTTTGAGGATCTGGTAGTTCAGCGAGTGAACGCCATTGGCGAGGTAGATGAAGGCGCTGCGCTTCGGCGTGGCGGTGGTTTTCTCCGACGCTCGCAACGGGATCATGCAATCGAGCAGGGGCAAAGAGACGAAACTGCCGAGGGCTCGGAGGGCGTGACGACGGTCGATAAGCCAGGATTGAGATAGATAGTTCATGAATGTTCTTTGTTCTTGGTTGATCAGCGTTTCCGCATCAGCTCCGACATGGCGACCGCACGGACGATGTCTTTGATGCGGTATTCGTTCTTCTGCGCCTCGGCCTGGATGGTGTTGAGGTCATCCTGGTCGTCAAAGCTGAGCACGCGGCGGAGGCCGTAGGTGCAGAGGTGCTCGATGAAGGCTCGGGCGACTTTGTCGCGGTCTGCGAGGAGCAGGCGTTTGAACTCGGTGGCATCTTTAAAGGTGCGTCCATCGGGCATTTCACCGGCGGGATTCACCAATGGGTCCGCTCCGAGACCGGCGGCGACCTTCTCGTGGGTGCGCCATTGGCCGATGGCATCGTAGTTGTCCCAGGCAAGGCCGAGGGGGTCGATTTTAGCGTGGCAGGCGGCGCAGTTCGCGTCGTTGGCGTGAGCTTCCAGTTTTTCCCGGATCGTGGCCTTCGGGCTTTCCGGCGGGTTGGGTTCGATCGCGGGCACGTTCGCCGGCGGTGGCGGCGGTGTTTTGCCGAGGATCGCCTCGCTGAGCCAGACGCCGCGATGCACCGGGCGTTGCCGTGTGCCGTCGGAGGTGAGACCGAGCACCGCGCCCATCGTGAGCAGGCCGCCGCGGCGATCCTCGGGCTTCAGCGAAACACGCTGAAACTCCGATGTCTTCGGCTCCGGCAATCCGTAGAAATCGCAGAGCCGCGCATTGGCCATGGTCCAGTCGGAATCGATGAAGCCATCCACGGGCAGGTTCTTGCCGAACATCTCGCGGAAAAACTCCACCGGCTCAGCCTTCATGCTGGTTTCTAGCCACCGGTCGTAAGTAGGGTAGAGCTTTTTGTCCGGCGGGAACATGCCCACTCGATGCAGTTGCAGCCACTGCCGCGCGAAGTCATCGACGAAGCGGCTGGCTTTGCCGTCCGCGAGCATCCGGTCCACCTCCTTCTTCAGGCCCTCGCCGTTCAGCGTGCCGCCTTTGGCTGCGGTGAAGAGCGCGTCGTCCGGCATTGAACTCCACAGGAAATAGGAGAGCCGCGAGGCGAGTTCCGAGTCCGTGAGCCGTTCGCGGGCCAGGGGATCGCCCTCGACGATGTAAATGAAGTGCCGCGAGGTGAGCACGCCCCGCATCGCGACCCGATAGGCGTAGGCCATATTTTCGCCCGCCGCACGCTCGGAGCGGTAGGACTTCAAATACTCCTCAATCTCCTCCCTTTTCACCGGACGCCGCCAGGCACGCTCGGCGAAGCGTTGCAGATGCCCCGCGACCAGCTCGGGCGTCGCGTCATCGGGTGGCAGCAGCCCCTTGCGCCGCGACTTTTCCGCCTCCGACATCAGCGGCCCCTCCCATTCGATCCAATCGACGAGCACCGTCGAGAAAATCGCGTTGCCCTTGTCGTCGAACATCTGCGGGGCGTTCGGGTTCAGGGTCACCGCCTCGCTGGAGTGCGTGAAGATGTAGGCCCTCTGGCCGAACTGGTTCCCTCGCTGTGGTCCTCCCGAAATCGGGTTGCTGGTCACCACGTTCCAGCCCATGCCAGTGGGCATCTCGAGAAACACTTCCGCCTCGTAGATCTGGGGGCTGTCCTCTGGGGCGGTGATGTCGAGCTCGATCGTGCCCGTGCCCATGAGCAGGTGTGCCAACTGGCCTCCCGGAGGACGGATCCCGCTGGCCTGGAGGCGCATCCGGTAGAGCCCGCTGTGTTCCGGCCCTGTTTTACCGAACCAGGAGGAGTTGAAAGGCCCGCTCGCGTTAACCGCGTCGGGAGCGATCAGGCACCGCAACGGTCGCTTGATGCCAAGCCGGTCCAGCGTCTCCTGCGCCTCCTTCCCGCCACCGTAACGGAGTTCCGCAGCGGTTTTTCGGACTTTGCGAGCCTCCACGCTGGCTGCGGGGAAAGCGCGGTCTAGCACGAGTCCTGCCGCACGGTAATAACGATCCACATGCGACGGCGAGAGCGAAAGCTCCGAGCCGATGCGCTCAAAGCCATGCCACAGGGTGTCCTCATTCAACTCGCCCGGCTTCGTGGGATCATAGCGCACTCCGAGCAGGTCATAGACCGTGTTTTGATACTCCTTCCGGCTCAGCCGATAATGTGCCACCGCCGGCCGCGCCGCCATCCGCGAGGCACGCCCCTCTTTGATGCGCGAATCGAGGTTCGTCACAAACGCCGCGATCTCTTCCTGCGTCGGCTTCTTCTCCTTCTTCGGCGGCATCTCGCCCGAGTTCACCTGCTCGATCACCTCCGCCCAATGATGCGTGTCCGCACCCACTTTGAAATCTCGCGAAAGCCGGTCAATGCGCAAATCTCCCTTTTCCTTCTCCGGCCCGTGGCAGCGGATGCAGTGCTTCTCCAGGAAGGCGTCATAAGGCTCCGCAGCGCGCACGGCACCCGCCAAGGCAAGGCTGGCGGTGAGGAGCAGCGCGGTCGTGAAGGATGGGTGGAAGGCAAAGCGGCAAGTCATGATTGGGTGAAAGTGATACGCCATGGTGCCGCCTTCCTTAGTGTGCAGCTACCCCCGAAAACTCGGGGGTGTCACCGAAGCTGATTGGTGCCAAGGTGCGCTGCATCTCCGTTGCAGATATGCGTGCGTTTTCTTCACTGGCTTGGATGGCGATGCTTCGCCGGCTCTCCCTCGTTTTCATGATCGGAGCGATGCTGCCGTGCCCATGCCTCGCGGCGGATTCAGACGAGAGTATCGCGGAAAAGAGCGTCCGGTTCCTCAGCCCGGAGATGCGGCGGCTGAGTGTCGAGGAGCAGGCGCTGCAGGACGAACTCCAGACCCTGCCGCCCGCGCCGGAGCGTGAGACCACCGCACGTCTCGGGTATCACGGCGGCTACGCCAAGACGCAGGACACGGTGGAGTGGGTGGACATGGATTTGAAACAAACTCACGCGCTCGACGCCATCGTGCTCATCGCCACGCCATCGAACAGCGGCGGCGCGGCGGATGCCGGCTATGGATTCCCGTTGCGCTTCCGGGTCGAGATCGCTGAGGAAGGAAGTGATGCGGAGCGCATCATCGTCGCCGATCAAACTCATGCTGATTTTCCAAATCCTGGCTCGTTGCCAGTTTATCTGCCAGTGCCGGGACTGCGTGCGCGGCATGTGCGCATCACGGCCACACGATTGGCTCGAGAGGGTGGCCGTTTCCTTTTCTCGCTGGGCGAAGTGATGGTGCTGAGCGGGGAGCGAAATGTGGCCATCGGCGTAAATCGTGAGGATTTCGGCAACAGCCGCACGATGGGTGCGGTGCCGATGTGGGGCCTGGCTAACCTCGTGGATGGTCAGATTGCCTGCGGACCGCCGGTGGGCACGCAGCCGAGTCCAACGTTGGGCTATCAGAGCCGGATGGTGAATGTGCGCAAAGAACTGGATCCCGCGCCGCGTTGGGTGCAAGTGGACCTGGGAGAGCCCCTGCTGATCGACGAAGTGCGGCTCTTTCCCGCACGGCCGCCGAACTTCGCGCACCGAAAAGGGTTTGGCTATCCGCAGCAGGCAAGGCTGGAACTTTCCAGCACCGCCGACTTTTCCACTGCCACGGAAGTGCCCGGCCTACGCGACACACTCCTAGCGGATGCGGCCCTGCTCGTGAACCCCGGCGACAACGTGGTGACCTACAACGCCGGGGGGCAAAGCGCCCGCTACGTGCGCTTCACCGCCACGCAACTCTTCAATGCCAATGGCCAACTCAACCTCGCGCTGGCCGAGATGCAGGTGTGGTCCGGTGGAAAGAATGTGGCGCTAGGCAAAACCGTGAGCGCGTTTGATTCCACGGAGACCGGTGGATGGTCAAAGGCTGCTCTCGTCGATGGCTTCACCAGCACCGCCAACATCCTCGACTGGTCCGAATGGCTCGCCGGTCTCTCGAAACGACGCGAGGTCGTGCAGCAAGTCGCGGCCATCGAAGTGCTCCAATGGCAACTCGTCCAGCAGTGGCAGCGCCATGGCCTCGGCGTGCTCGGAGTGCTCATCGTGGCAGGCATCGCCGCTGCCATCGCGTGGTCCATGCGGCAACGGCGTGCGCGACTCCGCGAGATGGAAGTCTTGCGCCAGCGCATCGCGCGGGATTTGCACGACGAGATCGGCAGCAGCCTCGGCAGTATCGCTCTCATCGCTCAGGACATCCGCGTGAACGACCCGCAGGCCCGCGATGATCTCGCTGAGATCAAAACCATCGCCGATGAATCCGTGGCGGCCATGCGCGACATCACGCGCCTGATCCAGAGCGACCGCTACGGCTCCGACGACCTCGCCACGCTGCTGCGCGAAACCGCCGCACGACTGCTGCGCACCATCCCGCACACCTTGACCGTCGAAGCCGGGACCAGCAGCCGCAAACTGCCCGTCGATCGCCAGCGCGACCTCATCCTTATGTTCAAGGAAGCGCTGCATAACATCACGCGCCACGCCGAGGCCACCGGGGTCGGCATCAAGCTAAAGCAAACCACCGACAGCCTCGTCCTGACCCTTCAAGACGATGGCAAGGGCTTTGATCCCGCCGCTGTGACCGGTGGCATGGGCCTCACCAATCTACGCCGCCGTGCCGAGAAACACCAAGGCCGCGTGGACATCGTTTCCACTCCCCAGGGCACCACGTTGACTCTCACCCTCCCTTTTCATGCCTGAACCCATCCACGTCTGGCTCATCGAAGACCACAAAACCTACGGCGAACGTCTCGCGAAGGCTCTCAACCGCGTGGAGGGCATCACCTGCCCGCAGCGCTTCACCGCGTGCGAAGACGCCTTCGCCGCGCTCACTTCCGAGACGCCACCTCACGTCCTCCTGCTCGATGTCGGCCTGCCCGGCATCAACGGCATCGACGCCCTCGCGCGACTGCGCCAGCTCGCGCCAAAGACGGCCATCGTCATCCTCACCGTCTTCGAGGACGACGACAAAATCTTCCGCGCCATCTGCGCCGGAGCCAGCGGCTATCTTTTGAAGACCGCCAACACCGAGGACATCGCCGCCGCCATCCGCAGCGCCGCCGCCGGAGGCTCGCCGATCAACCCCACCATCGCCCGCCGCGTGCTGGACATGTTGGGCAAAGCCAGCACCAACGCCCCGCAGAAAGACTACGGCCTCACCGCCCGCGAGAAGGACATTCTGCAACTCCTCGTCCAGGGCCACAGCACCAAAGAAGCCGCCGCCCAACTCCACATCAGCTACCACACCGCCGACGGCTACATCCGCGACATCTACGAGAAGCTCCAAGTCAACACCCGCAGCGGCGTCGTAGCCAAGGCGCTGAAGGAAGGGCTGGTGTAGAGGTATTCTTATTTGCTAGCCATCAGTCTCGCTCCGTCCGCCATCACGAGTAGCACGAGTTTCTTGAACTGGAGCCTCTCACCAGGTTTCACCGCTTTGTGATAGAGGCTCACGCGATTGATTTCGCCGGGGAAGAGCTGTGTCTCGGGCACATCGACCTTGGTGAAGCCTGCTTTTTGCAGCGCCTCCTCCTGACTGGCCGCTTTGGGACGAATCGTAGGCGTGAGTGCGAAAAGGGTGCCGGGCTTGGTGACCGTCACGTCGAGCTTTTCGATGCTGGTGCGATGAAACGGCAGGTCTTTGACCGCATCGGGCATTTCATCGATGACGTAGTCGCGATCATCGAAAAGCTTCACGCCGCGTTTCATGACGGCGGGCGCGGGTGGCGGCGGTGCGGGCCATTCGATTCGCTTATGGTCTTTTTGCGATTCGAACTCGCCCACGCCTTCCAGTTTGCCGAACATGATGCGGTCGGTGGTGCCGCCGTGGTCGCTTTGGCTGACGGTGAGCCAGAGGGTGCCCTCGTGTTCGTGGAAGGTCGGATACTGAAACGAGTGTGGGGACTCGAAGCGGTATTTGCGCTGCCAGGTTTTGCCATCGCGAGAGATGTCCACGTTGAAGACGCTGCGATTGCAGTTCTGGATCTTGGTGTTCTCCTGCCAGCCGAGGTAAAAGATGCCGCCGAACTTATCGAAGGTCGGTTTGGAGTTCAGGCCGTTGGGCACGAAGGGCTTCGGCTCGGCGATGGTCCAGGTTTTGCCGTCCTGGCTGGTGGTGAAGTGGTAGTTGCCGCCGTCGTTGCGCACGATGGCCATCCAGGTGCCGTCGGGCAGGCGGTTCACGGCGGATTCGCTGAGCTGCTGCGATTGTGGTTCGTTGTAGTGGCCGATGACTTCGAAGGTGGTGAAGTCATCCTGCAGCACGGCGAGGGCGTTTTGTTTGCCGGGGAAGTTGTTGAGCGCGACGTAGCGTCGGCCATCGAACTCCTTGAACGAATCGAAAATGTAGAGGCCGTGGTTCACGGCGGGCCTTTTGAAGCCCTGGGCTGCTGCATCGGCATGAAAATGACGCGGCTCCATGTCGAAGGTGCCGGCTGCGGTCTTGAGCTTGGCTTTGTGAATGCTGTCCTCAAAACTTTGGGTGCGCAGATCGAAGTCGCGATACCACGTCAGCTCGCTCGCCGACTTGCTGCAAAAGTAGGTGCGCAACGTGTGCTCGTCCTTGCGGATGATGCGTGGCACGAAAACCTGCGCCTGTGGCAACGTGACGTTGGCGAAAGCCTGGCCCGCTTTGGCAAGCAGGTGCGTCTTTTCGACCTGGAGCGTCTTCAGGTTCACCACCGACAGCACACAATACATCGCCGCACCCGCGCCATGGCCGGGTGACACGTCGTTGTCATGCTCAACGATGTAGGCTCGCTCGCCGACACAGACGAACTCCGCATCATGCGCCCCTTTCACCTGCGGTGCCGAGACGCGGACGAGCCGCTGCATGACGATGTCACCCGCGAGCGCTGGGTCCCAGTTGGCGGGGATAAGATCTCCGGTGAATGCTGTGGCGTTCTTTGCCAGAGCATCGGTCTCGCTGAGCTTGAAGCGGGTGCTGACGACGCTGCTCTTTTCCGGACCGGCTGCATACTGGATGTAGGTGGTCGCGATGAGGGTGCCGTCGCCGAGGAGTTCGAGATCGGAGTAGCCGCAGTCGGTGTTGCCGGTGCCGGGCTTGTCAGTGGGGCTGCGCTTGGTGTTGTG
>JBEIGR010000115.1:0-11580 GCA_040381795.1 Verrucomicrobiaceae bacterium
AGGAACGAGCGGGCCATCGCCTTTGCCGCCTTGTTTCGGCGAATCAGGAGCAGCGGGACCAACTTGAGCGGCAGCTTTGGCCTTGCCTTTGGCAGGCGTCGGGCGTTTGGAAACGTCGCCATTGAGCGGCGCGGGCCCTTTGCCTTCAATGTCGGCGGTGACAGCGATGATGACTGGCGGCGTTTTATTTCCCGCAGGGCTTTCGAGGATCAGGGTCTTCGCGACGGCTTTCTTCGTGAGTTCGAGCGTGAGGAGGCGCGGCTCCTGGCCGTCGGCGAGGCCTTCGATGCCTTTGGAGCCGGGGACTTCGACGGGGCGGATGTAATCGCTGAAGTGGATGCCGTTGAGGAGGGTGAATTCCTCCTTCTCGCCGCCTTCATAGACGACGGTGGCTTTGAGCGCGGGCGCTTCGTCCTGCACGGCGGGCCAGCCCCAGCCGGAGACGCCGCTGAGGAGTTGCAGACGCTTCGCGGCGACGTTGATGGCCACTTCGGCCTTCGCGGGGAAGGTCTGCGAGTGGTTGTCTTTGCCGGGGCCGCCTTTGAGCACGATCAAATTGCCGCCGGTAGAGCTTTTCGTGGGGTCCTGGATGAAGAAGGGCACGCCTTCGACCTTCACGTTGCCAAACTTGCTGAGCTTCACGCGGCCGCCTTCGGGTTTCGCACTGGCGAAGACGCCGTCGCGGCTGTCGGCGGTGAAAGCGTCGGCGAGGTGGAGGATGCGGAACTGCTTCATCGCATCGCCGCAGATGAAGGCGAGGATGTCGCGCAGCGGCTCGGGGCCGAGCGCATCGAGACCTTCCGGCATGAGGCTGCGGCGGGTGTTTTCGCGCTTGTCGATGTCGCTCTTCGCGATCTCGCGCACGCCGACCTGTGTGGCGAGCGTGACGGTGGCGCTGTTTTCACTGGTGACGACGCCCTGGAGCACTTCGCCCTTCTTCGTGGTGATGTTGAAGGCCCAGAAGCTGGGATCCACCTCGCGGTTCGGATCGACGATGTGCACGAGCAACTCGGCCGGTCCATGTGCACCCATGCCATCGAGCGGCGGGCCGACGGCGACGCCGATGTCGCCGAGCTTGTGGCAAATGGCGCAGGCGGCGGTGAAGAGCATTTTGCCCTGCGCGGCATTGCCTGGTTTCTCGACCTCCGGCACGAGTTTGGCGATGATGGCATCCTTCGCGGCGTTGTTGACCTTGAAGAGGTCGTTCGCGCGTTTGGCGATTTGCTTGTTCGGATGCGAGCGCAGCCGTGCGACATCGCCGGGGGCGAAAATCGCGCGGTCGATGCTGCCGGCCTTCACGGCATCGAGAAGGGCTCCGGTGGCCTCGGGGCGTTTGAGCATGGCTTCGAAGGCTTTCGTTTGTAGTCCCGCCTTCAGGCGGCTCAATGAAGGCACGAGGTCCATGACATTTCCGCTTTCATCCAAAGCGGCGATGATTCCTGCTTGCAGGGCTTCAGGAGACTCAGCACCGGCTAAAGCCGGGACTACAGTGCGGCTGAGATCACCTCCGACCGCAATCAAGCTTTTCGCCGCGCTCACACGTGCTTCCACGGGCGCGGCATTGTCGGAAAGCGTGGCGCTTAGCTTGTCGAGCTGCGCTTTGACCTCGGCATCGAGCACACCGCCTTTGTCCCACTTCGTCACGAGCGGCAGAGTTGCGGCAGCGAGTGACGGCTGGCCAAGAAGCTTCTTCAAAGCCTCCGTGAGGGCCGGAGACATGGCGGGAGCTTCATTCATGCTCATGGCAATGCCACGAAGGAGGGCATTCTTCACCGGGTCAGCCTTCGCATCGGCGTTGGCGCAGGCGGCGATGAGTTTTTCGGCATTCGCGGGCAACGCGGCGGGAAGAAGGGCGCTGACGAAATTGGAAAGTGACTCGGGCGAGGAGGAAGACAGCGCAGCGGCGATCACTTCAGCAGGTTTGTCAGCTGCAGCGGCAATCAGAGCGCTGCGAGTCCAGTCATCTTGAGCGGCGGCGAAGTCTTGGAGGAGCTTGTCGGCATTCGCGGCTTTTTTGGCGGCTTCGTAGGCCCGCAGAGCTTTACTGCCTTGTGCTGGCACCGCTCCACGAGTCACTGTCTCGACTTTTTTCGGAGCCTTCGCCTCCTTGTGCTGCACTTTCCAGATGCGGCCGTAGTAGTGGTCGCGGTCGGGGCGGACGGCGGCGTTGGCGGGGCCGTGGGTGGGGCCGCGGGTGTCGTTGTGAATGACGGCCTGATTGCAGAAATCGACGATGTAGAGCGCACCATCCGGACCGACGCGATTCTCGATGGGGCGGAACCAGAGGTTCTGGCTGCGGATGAACTCGGTCTGCTCGCGACCGGGCTCGCGCTTGGCTTTGTAGGTGACGCCATCGGGCTCGACCATGAAGTGGCTGACGATGTTCAGCGTGGGCTCGGTGGTGAAGTAGCCGTAGTTCCACTTCGCGGGCCAGGCGCCGCCTTCATAGATGGCGCAACCAGCGGCGGCGGTGTAGCTGCCAACCTGGTCGATCTGCACGTAGGCCTGCTGCTCCCAGTGCATGGCCGGATACGTCGGCTCTTTCGGCAACATGCCATTCGTTCCCATGACGCCGGGCAGCTTGCCTTTGGCCAGCACATACTCCGGCAGCACGACGTGGATGAAGTGATTGCCGCTGGTGGGCTGCGTGTAGAAAACCTGGCCGTCGCTGGTGATGTCGAGGCCCCAGGTGTTGCCGCCGCGTGAGGCGTATTGCTCGATCTTGGTACCATCGGGTTTAAAGCGAACCACACCTGCGCCGATGGACGCGGTAGGATAGGTCTTATTGGACGTATCGGACCCATATCCAAGAGGCTGCACGCTATCCGAAGACGAATACCCGTGTGTGGCATAAACCCAGCCGTCGAGGCCCCAACGCATGTTGTTGATGACGGCGTGCGTGTCGCGGTTGCCGAGATTGGTGTAGAGCTTGGTGCGCTTGTCGGCCTTGTCGTCGCCGTTGGTGTCCTCGAAGAACCACACATCCGGCGCGGCGCAGACGATGACGCCGTTTTTGTAAAACACGCTGCTGGTGGCGAGTTCGATCTCGTCGGCAAAGACGGTTTTCTTGTCCATGACGCCGTCGCCATTCGTATCGGAGAGGATGGAGACGCAATCGAGCGGTTTGCGGTCGTAGTGGCCGGGCTGGTTGGCGCCGCTGTCCTTCCACGCGTCCACATTCGACTGGCGGAGGCCGTTCGGATACTCCGGCGTCTCGACGACCCACAGGCGGCCTTTTTCATCCCAGTCGATGTTCATCGGCTTATTGATGAGTGGCTCGGCGGCGACGAGCGAGAGATTGAACTCCGGATGCACTTCGAGTGCTTTCGGAAGCTCCTGCGGGCTCGGGCAGCCGCCTTCGACGTAGCGCAGCGCATCGCCCAACTCGGCCGGTTTGCACAGTTCGTCGATGTTTTCACGCTTTCCTGCCCAGGCGATGCCGCGCAGGATCATCGTGCGGATGCCGTTGTGGCTGAAGTTGCGATGGTAATGGCCGGGGATGCAGGTGAAGGCGCGGTAGGTGGAATGTGGTGCAGCCGTCCCGGCTGTGGTTTTTTCAGAAGCAGTCGAGACGACTGCACCACACTCACGCTCATAGGTCCACACCTGCGGCTGGATGTCGTAAATGTTCACGGCCTTCTTTTTCGCGACGGCCTCGGCGGCACGCTGCTGGGCCTCTTTGTTGCCACCTTTGATCTGCGGGGTGTTCGGCGTGTAGGCGGCGGCGAGGATCTTGGCCTCGGGCAGCAAATCCATGTCGTAGTAGATCTCGTCGTCGATGTCGAAGTTGCTGATGTCCTTCGTGATCGCGTTGTCGTGATCGGTGAAGTAGAGGCTCATCGGTGCCTCCAGCCACTTCGTCTGACCAAAGTGCCACGAGCCGCCGATGATCGTCTTGAACCAATCATGGTCCTTCGACACCGCCGCCGCGTGGATCGTCACCACGCCGCCGCCACGGGCGAGAAACTCCATCAGGTTCTTCCGTTCGTCGCCGATCTTGATGTTTCCTGCCTCCTGCGAGTGCAGGATGAGCACGTCGGTCTTGTCGAGCTGCTCCTTCGTCGGGAATTCGAGGCTGCCCTCGCACTTCGCACCGCGTTCATTGAGCATCGGCACCCATTCCTTGAGGAACTGCGGGAAATCATGCGCACCGGGACCGTGGGATTTTTTGCCGGCGCGGATGAAGACGCGGAGCGGCTCCGCCGAAAACGCGGAGGGCAAAGGGCTGAGGGCGAAGAGACAGAGCGCGGCAAGGAGAGTGCGTTTCATGGTTGGGCGATGTTTTGTTGGATGATTTTTTGGAGAGCGATGACGTCGAGCTGGTCTTTTTCACGAACGGAACCGGCTTTGCAGTGAATGATATCCTCGGGGCCGAGGTAGGGGATGCGGGTGCCTGCGTGGTCAAGAAAGCGCAGTCGCGGCTGAAAATCGCGCCAGGAGAGGCCGCGCAGGCGAGTGAAGAGATCGAGTTCAAACTCCTCGGCCACTCGCAACGCGCCCTCTTCCGGCGCGAAGTCCTCCAACGTCAACTCGCGAGCCCAGCCCTCACCCCAGCCACGCAGCACGGTGAGCAGGCGCTCAAGGTTTTCCGGCGAGTCCTCGACAATGACATCCGCATCGAGTGTGAAGCGCGGGTAGCCATTGAAGATGACGGCGAGGCCTCCGACGACGGCGTAATCAACCCCCGCTGCGCTGAGCGCGACCAACAACTTTCCGTACTGGGAAAGGCTCTGGCTCTGTTCCTCGGAGATCGGCATGGGGGACTATTTGAGTGAGAAAGAGCTGCATGTCCTCCACCTGGCGGAGCCGGTCCGCTGCGGTCGCAGCACGGCCCACCACCCGCCGAAGCGGCTGCTGCGTGGGATCGGTGATGGTGTGCATGGAAGGAGCATAGAGGTGGGCGGGAAAAAAACCAGCACGCGTTCTGGAGTGCGAAGGCTACCGACTTGAACGCTGCTTGGGAAGAGCGTTTTCGCACGGGGCGCTATCTGGGATGCACATCCCAAGAAAAGTGATACGCGGCCGTCTTCCCGGCGTTAAAGCCGATTCCCATGCCAGACGACGAAGACATCCCGGTGGCCGCGATCGCGGTGGAGGAGCCTGCAGCACCGCCGGTGGCGGCATCGCGACGTCCAAACGGCTTCGTGAAGCTTTGGCGGCAAATCGGCGCGGGATCGCTGACGTTGAGCATCCTGCTGCACGCGGGCATTTTGCTCTTCATGGCCTCCTATTTCATCGTGAGGCAGCTCACGCCGAAGCAGGTGGATTTCCTGCCCGGTGGCGGCACGCAGCAGGGGGCGCAGGCCAGTGCGGATCTGGCGGAGAAGGTGCAGGTGAAGCAGCGACAGAAGATCAGCAAGGTGCTGCCGATGCAGCGAGTCGTCGTGAACACTCAGACGGATGTGACGCTGCCGGATATGCCGATGGATGCGATCGCTTTGCCTGACGTTGGCAGCATGATGGGTGGGAAGATGGGCAGCGGAGGCTTCGGCAGCGCAGGGAGCGGGGGCGGTTTTGGAAGTGGCGCCGGCATGGGGGGGATGGGCGGCATGACCTTCAAGCCGATCTTCATGTTCGGCATGGAGCTGAAGGACGTGAAAAAAATCGCCGTGGTGATGGATGTGTCCCGCTCGATGACCCGCTACCTGCCCATCGTGACCAAGGAACTCGATAAGGTGGCCTTCGGTAGCAACCTCGTTCTCTACTTTGGCTGTGGCCTCACGCCGGAATCGCCGAAGAACAGGGCTCTCGATAAAACCATCCTTACCACGGAGGAGGACTTCAAAACCTACTGGCAGATCTGGGAGGGCAAGACGCCGCTGAACATGCCCATGGAGGACCGGCGTAAGCTCAAATACGATCCCAGCGCGCCCATGCCGCTCAAAGACATCTATGAGATGATGTCGAAGCGCAAAAACACCTGGTACATCGACTTCTGCGGCATCACCTATGCCTGGACGGCGCTGATGAGCAAGGAAGTGGAGCAGGCCGACGCCATCTACTGGTTCGCCGACTTCCAAGACAAAGTGACGCCGGAGATGATGGATAAGGTTCTGAAGCGTCTCAAAGCCCGCAAACAGAAGCTCTACATCCACGCCAGCATCCAAGGCCGCAGCTTTGAGCAGGTGCGTGACGGCCTCGTCATCCCCAGCGGCGGCGAGGTGATCGAGACGGAGCTGCCGAAGAAGTGATGATGGATGCGGGACGAACTTTGAGCCGCTCGATTGATCAAAGCACCATCACTTCACACTCATTTAAAGGTATGAGGAGTGCTGCTGGATTTTGCCTGTCTCACATAGCCCGCGCCTTCTTTGAACTCCGTGATCATCATGGTCACATATTTCGCACCCGCTGGAGGGCGCTTTAAAAGCGGAACGGTCATGTTGATGCCACTGCGCTTCGCCCCGGCATTTAGCTTTGGCGTCTTGTACTCTCCGATCTTCCATCCTTTGAAGGCCGCATCACCAATGGGTGAGTTTGTAACCCAGATCTCGATTCGCAGCGTTCCTGTGTAGCCTGAAGACCGGTTGTTGCTTATGCTGTCGACCTTGATGTTGAGCGTGTTGGCGTCGTAATCTGTGGACCATCTCCAGGCTCCGAAAGAAATGCCCGCAGCATGGGAGGTGAGGGTGGTAGCCTGCCAGAGGATGGCGACGAGGAGGAGCGGCGATTTGAAGTTCGTAAGGTTGAAATGTGTTGAAGCAATAATGAGGAGAGCAGTTACTCGGCAAGGGTGATCTTCTGAATCAGCCAGGCACCTTCTTGCTGGACGAGCTGCACGTTCACCTTATGGGCGTCGTCGCCGAATTTCGCCGTGAGTGTCACGGTGGCCTTGGTGTCCTTGATGACCGGTTCACCTGCCTTGAACGGCGAGGTAGGCGTGTCCTGAGCCTGTGTCACCGCGTCCGCTTCGATCTCCTCGGCAGACATGGCTTTTTTGTAGGCCGCCTTGAACTCTTTGGAGGCGAGCTTGGATTTGGCCACCCATGCCTTGGTATCCTTGTCAGCCTCCACCTGGGCCAGATAGCCCGAGAAAAACTTTTCAGCGACCACGCCTGGGGCTTCTGCTGCGTCTGCAGCGAAGACTGGCAAGGTGGAAAACAGAACGGCAACGGAGAAGAGAAGAACGGCAATAGTTTTCATAGCACTGCGTTATGTGAAAACGCTTCTACGCCGTCAAGAAAATATTCTGATACGAGGCTGGTTTCGAAACGACGAACTCCGATTCCTCAGAAATATTTACCTATCTCGTCACCGCCTCGTCGAGATTGAGCACAAGGTTGGCGATCATCGTCCACGCGGCGAGTTCGGTGGGGTTCAGAGAGGCGTCAGGCTTCGATTCGCCGTCTGTGATGACTTTTTTGGCCTCCTCGGGTTTCGCAGTGTAGGCGGTGAGGTGCTTATCGAAGGTCTGGCGGATCACTTCGGCCTCCTGGGCGGAAGGGAAGCGGCTGGCGGCGGCGCGGAAGAGGCGGGTGATGCGAGCATCCGTGCTTATAGAGGCTTTCATGGCCTGCTGGGCAAAGGCGCGGGCGGCCTCGAAGAACTGCACGTCATTCATGAGCGTGAGTGCCTGGAGCGGCGTGTTGCTGCGTTCGCGGCGCAGGCAGTAGCTTTCGCGGTTCGGCGCATCAAAGGAGGTCATGCTCGGCGGCGGCGCGGTGCGTTTCCAGAAGGTGTAAAGGCTGCGGCGGTAGAGCGATTCGCCGTGATCTTGGATGTAGTTCTTGGTGTTGCTGCCGCCAAAGGCGACCGGCTCCCACACATTCTCCGGCTGGTAAGGTTTCACGCCTTTGCCGCCGATTTTTGGATTGAGCAGTCCGCTGACAAACAACGCTGAATCCCGCACCACTTCTGCATCGAGGCGGAAGCGTGGCCCACGAGCGAGTAGCCGATTTTCGGGGTCCTTGTAGAACGAACTTTCCAGTTCGCTCGGTGAACGAGTTGGAAAACTCGTTCTACAATCTTGCCGATACGCGTGCGAGGTCACGAGCATTTTCACGAAGCCCTTCATATCCCAGCCGCTCTCGCGGAAGGTCACGGCGAGCCAATCGAGCAGCTCGGGATGGCTCGGAGGCTCGCCTTGGGAGCCGAAATCGTTGCTCGATTTTACCAAGCCGATGCCGAAGAACTGCTGCCAGAGGCGGTTCACCTGCACGCGAGCGGTGAGCGGATGCTCCTTGCTTACGAGCCACTTGGCGAGGTCGAGGCGGGAGTATTTCTCCTTTTTCGGCAGCGGTGGAAAAACAGCCGGCGTGCCGTGGGAGACCTTGTCCTTCGGCTTGTCATACTGGCCGCGTTCCATGACGAAGCTCTCACGCGGCTGCGGAAGATCGGCCATGATGAAGGTGGCGGGGATGAGATCTTCCAACGCCTTCTTCTTGGCCTCCAAAGCCAGCTTTTCGCCTCGCACGCCATCGACGAGTTCACGAGCGCTCTGGCACTCGTTTTCAAACCACCACTCCTTCAGGCGCTTCACCTCGGCCTCAGGCCATTCGGCGGCTTTTTTGCCACGCACGAGCGTTTGCAGATCATTCGGCAGACCTTCGACGCGGCGACCTTGGTTCTTCTCGATCCACACCTTCCACGACCACTGCGGATCTTTGGCGGGATCGACTCGGGAACTCATCGCGAGGTGATCCCAAGACACCGTGCCGCCAAACTGCGTGAAAGCATAGCCAGTGACCTTGATGCCCGGTTTAAGGCCGAGCTTATCGGCGGCGACTTCGAGCTTCACCCACTTGCCGGCTTCCGGCAGCACGCCCACACGCACGCGTTCTGGCGTGCGTACCTGGCCAAAGGGGATCGCACCTTCCTCACCCCACACAGCGCGGTGATTCCAGCCTGCGGTGTGAAATTGAAGCATCACGGCCTTCGGCGGGTTTTTGGGGTCGAGATAGCACTGCACGCTGATTTTGCCGTTCGGCGGAATTTGATAGCTGCCACCTGCGGAGAAGAAATCCTGCGCCACGCCGGTGGCGGTGCGTTTGAGCGCTTTGGTGCCGCTGAAGACCGGACCTTCCTCTTTCGCGACAAATTTCGTCGGCTCGCCAGCGACGCCGAGATTGGCTCCGGCCGGGAAAGCATCCTCAAACCACACGGTCTCGCTCGTTTGCACGGGCGGCGGAGGCGTGAGCGTGGCGGGATCGGTGTAGTTCAGCTTCGCGATGGCTTCGCGGAGCTTGGTCTGCGTGGTGGTGATGTCTTTGTCGTAGCTGGCGAGCTGCTTCGACTGCTCGGGTGTGCTTAAACGAAGGGTCGGCGGCGTGAGGAGGATGTTTCCATCCATCGCGGGATCAGCGGTGCTGTTGAAGAAGGCATACATCGAAAAGAATTCCTTCTGCGTGATGGGATCAAACTTGTGATCGTGGCACACGGCGCAGCCTGCGGTGAGGCCCATCCACACGGCCACGGTGGTATCCGTGCGGTCCACGGCGTAGCGGTAGATGAACTCCTCATTGATGCTGCCACCTTCGCTGGTGGTGACATTGCAGCGATTGAAGCCCGAGGCGATCTTTTGCTCCATCGTGGCATTCGGCAGGAGATCACCCGCGAGCTGCCAGATGGTGAACTGATCAAACGGGAGGTTTTGATTGAAGGCACGCACCACCCAGTCGCGATACGGCCACATGCTGCGCTCGTTGTCGAGATGCAGGCCATGCGTGTCAGCATAGCGGGCCACATCCAGCCAGTAGCGGCCCATGTGCTCGCCGTAGCGTTCGGATTTCAAAAGACGATCCACAAGGCGGTCGTAGGCCTGCTCCGAGGTGTCGGCAAGAAAGGTGTCGATCTCCTCGGGAGTCGGTGGCAGGCCGGTCAAATCGAGCGTGACACGGCGGATGAGCGTCTCGCGTGCTGCCTCTGGTGCTGCCTTGAGACCTTCTTCCGCCAACCGAGCCTGGATGAAAGGATCAATCGGATTTCGGACCGGACCGCTGACCTTCGGCGGGGCTGCTTTCACGGGTGCCTCAAAGCTCCAATGCTTCTTATATTCAGCGCCTTCGGTGATCCAGCGGCGGAGAATCTCGACTTGAGCTGCGGTGATCTTTTTGTTCGTCTCCGGCGGCGGCATAAGTTCATCTTCATCATGCGTGAGGATGCGCTGGAGCACGCTGCTGGCTTCAGGCTGGCCCGGTTTGATGGGAAAGGCTCCTTCGATGGCTGTGAAGGCTCCTTCCGGCGTGTCGAGGCGGAGGTCGCCCTTGCGCTTCTTCGCGTCGAAGCCGTGGCAGGCGAAGCAGTTGTCGCTGAGGATGGGGCGGATGTCGCGATTGAAGTCCAGCTTGCCAGCGGCGGAGGCCGTGGTGGCAAGCAGGAGCGATGAGGTGACGGCGCGGAGAATCATGATGCGTGGAAAAGACGCCGGAAAGCGCCGCTCCTATCGCCCGGAAGCTTGGAGAATCCTGCGCCTCGAATTCAATTCCGCGGCCCTGGGATCTTCTGCGGCACTTTGGGCTCTGGCATGGCTTCTTTGATTCGTTTCTCCGCCGGGATGCCGAGCCAGTTTTCGAGGTTCTTGAGGTGCTCGATGACGCCGGGGGTGTTCATGCCGCGATCATATTCCTTTTTGAGGATGTCGTAGGCCTTGCGGTAGCTTGCCGGGTCCTGTGGAGCCTGGGCATAGGCAAAGGCGGCGAGATGGAGCGTGATGATCGGTGCGCCTCGTTTGCGAGCCTCCAAGTAGGCATCGCCCGCCTTGGCCATCTCGTAGCTGCGACGGAAATAAATGTCCGCGAGGCGTTCCCAAAGGTGCGGATCATCGGGAGCGAATTTCAAACCCTCTCGAAGGATGGCCGCGCCGCGCTGTACATGCTCGTGGTAGAGCTGGCCGCGGATTTCATTGTTGCGGGCATCGCTCTTGTCCCGGTTGTAGAGGTAAAAACCGGCGGCGTTGTAGGCCATGTGCCAGGCGGCCTCATCCCAGTAGGTGGCATTGCGTGGCTGGAGTCGCGTGACGATGCGGTAAAAGCTGTCCACCTGGCCCCAGTTCACCCGTTTGAACTCGGTGTAAGCGCGGAGCTGCAGCATGCTGGCCACCAGACCCCGCACGCCGCCGAGAATCGCGGCCAGGCCGCTCTGGCCCATGCTTTCCACGGCGCTGACGGAAACGGGTTCGTCGATGAGTCTCGCGGTGCGAAGGTCATGCGTCACACGCTGCTCCAGCGGCAGCTTCACCACACCGAGGATCAGAAGAACGGCGAGAGCCTGGAGTTTCCGCTTCATAGCTCCTTCTCCACGAATAGCAGATGGGCGATGGTCATGTAACCGAGGACGTAAAGCGCCGCGATGCCGGTCATGTCGAGCACGGCGGACCATGGCACGGATTCACCAGCCACCACGCCATCCACAATGTCGAACTGCGCCAGATCCGGGAAAACAATCGCCAGCGCCAGCGCGGCGAGACGCTCCGCATGGCCACTGAGATAGGGATGGAAGAAAAACTCGCGCAGCAGATGCTCGCCATGGCCGATGATCACCGCGCAGAAGGACACGACGATGGTGAAGAGCGTGGAGCTGGCGATGCAGGAGAGCACCAGCGCCATCGTGGTGACGACGGAGGCCTTTAAAAAGATCGCGAAC
>JBEIGR010000116.1:0-11496 GCA_040381795.1 Verrucomicrobiaceae bacterium
GCCAAGGATGCGAAGCAGGTGTACTTCGGCGCTGGCGTGCTCGCCGGGGCGGATGCGGCCACCTTTCAGGGCTGCGGCGGCCTGCATGGTGAACTGGCGAAGGATGCGAAGCAGGTTTATTGGGAGGGCAAAGTGGTCGAGGGCTGTGATGCGGCCAGCTTTGAGTATTTGCGGCTGCATTTTGCCAAGGACCGCCAGCACGCCTACTTCTGCTACTCCAGCGGCAGTCCCCCGAAGATCCTGCCCGGCTCCGAGGCGAAGACGTTTGAGGTGATTGGCGTCGCGTCAGAAGATTTTGGTTATGCCAAGGACGCCAAGCAGGTTTATCGAGGCGGCAACATCGTTCCAGGGGCCGATCCGGCGACCTTCGTGGTGGACGCGAACGACACCGAAAACGCCTCCGACAAGCACCGCCGCTATCGCTACGGTGAACCGGTGCCTTGATCACAGCTTCCCAGCCGCTTTCACGTCGAGGTAGCGGTTTGCCAGCGCCACGGGAAGCATTTGAGCCGGTTCATCGACGGTGAGCACGCGATTGGCACGGAGGCTTTCCATGAGTAGGCGACGCTCAGTGAAATAGTTCGTCATGGCACCGAACTCGAGGGCATCGGCAAGGTTTTGCACGGGTTGCGAGGCATGCGCTTCGAGCTCCGCCTCTCTCAGGGTGGCGACGAGGACCAGATGGCGCTTCTGCATGAGATGAACGGCCGTAGCGAGGGAACTGCTATCCTCGCTGCGCAGATTGGTGAGCACGATGACCAGCGCACGACGCTTCTGACGGGCCATGACCTGCTCGGCAGCCTCGATGAAGTCACTCGGCTCGCTGGTCGCTTCGTAGTCGTAGAGATGATTCAGCAGCTTCGGCATGCTGTGGGAGCCTTTGACAGGCGGGAGCCACTTTTTCGTGCCGCCAAAGCCGCACACGCCAATCTCATCGCCCTGGCGCAGGGCGATGAAGGAGATGAGCAGCATGGCATTGAGGCAATGATCGAACTGGCTGAGCGAACCATCGAGCGCCCGCATGCGGCGGCCGCAGTCCGGCACGAGCAGCACGGTCTGGTTTCGCACCTCGTCGAAATCGCGGCTGATGAGGCTGAGACGGCGGCTGGTGGCCTTCCAGTCCACTTTGGAAAGCACATCCCCGTCCTGGTAATCACGCAGTTGATGGAAATCGAGCGAGGCACCGATGCGACGGCGGCGGATGATGCCCATTTGCTCCACGCGATTTGCCATCGCCAGCATGGCAAAGCGCACCACCGGCTCGTAATTCGGATAGGCGCGGGTCTGCTGCGGTTCACCGACGAGGTAGAGACGCCGCCACAGGCCGAGCATCGAGGAAACCAGCGCCTGCACCGGCGTGAAGGTATGCTGGCCTCGCTCGACAAAAACGGCCTCGTAGCTCACGGCGGCGAATTGACCGGGGGAGATCGAAAGGCTCTGCGGCATGCCCGGAGCCGTGGCGGCGGTAGGAATGCCATCAAAGACCTCCATCGCCAAGCGACGGCGCAGGCCATGCGAAAGCGTCAAGGTGACCGTCGAAGGCACGCCGAGTGCAAAACGGCCCGGAAGCGACCTCTCGGCTTTCAGGAGTGTTTTTTTTGGCAGCGTGAAAGCATCCAAGATCATCACCAGCACGAGAACGCCACCCGCGATTTGCCACAGCAGCGCAAACTGATCCCAGACGCTGGCGGCCAGCGCCAGCCCGAGCAGGGCAGTGAGGATTTTTAAAAGGGCAGGCGTCGGGCGCATCTCGCGGAATGCGCCGCTTATAGTGTCTCCCTCGCGAAAGCCCAGTAAATTCCGCGCCTGCTGGCAGATGAATCAGGGCCTGTGGCAAGAGTCATCGAGGCGGATGAACTTCCCTGGCGTAAACTCCCGTTTGCAATCCCCGCCTGCCACGCTTTAAACCGCATCCGAACCGTTGAATTTTAAGCACCTACCAGACATCCCGGAATGAAGATCGCTCTCGATGTGATGGGCGGCGACCACGCCCCGCAAAACCCGATTGGCGGCGTGAAGCTCGCCCTCGAGACCTTGCCGCAGGTGGAGAAGATCTTCCTCGTCGGCGTGTCTGAGGTCGTGGAACGTGAATTGAAGGCTCAGGGCATCTCCAGCTCGAAATTGGAGATCGTTCCCGCCTCCCAGGTCGTCGATATGAGCGACAGCGGCCTCGATGCCGTCCGCAAAAAGAAAGACAGCTCCATCTCCCGGGCCGTGGACCTCGTCAAAGAAGGCAAGGCCGATGCTGTGGTGAGCGCCGGGCACACCGGAGCCGCCGTGACAGCCTCCTTGATCAAGCTGCGCACCCTGCCCCACATCGAACGGCCCGCCATCGTGGCCATCATGCCCTCACTCACGAAAAACTGGCTCCTCATCGACGCCGGGGCGAATCCTGACAGCGAGCCGCAGCACCTCGTGCAGAATGCCATCATGGGCACCGCATTTGCCCGCCATGTGCTGGGCCGCACAGACCCCGTCGTGGGCCTCATGTCTAACGGCACTGAGGAGGAAAAGGGCAACGCCCTCTGCAAAGAAACCGGCAAGCTCCTCCGCCACACCAAAGGCATTCACTTCCGCGGCAATGTGGAAGGCCACGACATCTGGGAAGACCCACCAGATGTGGTCGTGTGCGATGGTTTCACCGGAAACATCATCCTGAAATCCGCCGAGGCACTGGCTCACAGCATGTTTGCCATGATCAAGCGTGAGATCCTCGCCTCCAGCCTGCCGGTGAAGATCGGGGCCAAGCTCACCCGCCCGGCCTTCAAACGCGTCCACTCCCTCACCAGCGCCGATGAGGCTGGCGGCATGCCGCTGCTCGGACTCCGAGGCATCACCATCATCGCTCATGGCGGGGCCTCAGCCTACGCCATGAAAAACGCCATCCGGCAGGCCTGTGAATCCATCAAGCACCAGATCAATCCTCACATCGAGGCCGCTGCCACCCAGCACTCCATTTTGAATCATGCCCACGCCTAGCACGCAGCCTTTTTGCGCCTCCAGCATCATCGGAACCGGCAGTTACATGCCCGCCAAGGTGCTCACGAACGAAGATCTCTCCAAGCTCGTCGATACCTCCGATGAATGGATCACCAGCCGCACCGGCATCAAGGAGCGCCGGATCGCCGCACCGGATGAATCCACTTCCGATATGGCCTCCGAGGCCGCCCGCCGCGCCCTCGCCGATGCCGGTGTGAAACCAGAGGATATCCAGCTCATCATCGTGGCCACCGTCACCCCTGATATGGCCTTCCCCAGCACCGCCTGCTTTGTGCAGAAAAAGATCGGTGCCTCGAATGCCGTCTGCTTCGATGTCTCCGCCGCGTGCTCCGGTTTTTTGTATGCGCTGCAAGTGGCCCGCCACTTCATCAATACCGGCAACCGCACCACCGCCCTCGTCATCGGCGCGGAAAAGCTCTCCAGCCTCGTGAATTGGCAGGATCGCAACACCTGCGTGCTCTTTGGTGATGGCGCCGGAGCCGTCGTCATCCGCAAAGCCTGCGAAGACGAGGAACCAAATGCTCAGGGCCGCGTCCTGAGCACCGTCATGGGCAGCGATGGCAATCTCGTCGATCTCCTCAAAGTCCCCGGCGGTGGCTCCGCCTGCCCGCTGACCCCGGAAAACATCACCTCGCGTCCCAACACCATCCACATGGAAGGTCGCGAGACCTTCAAGCATGCCGTCACCCGCATGCTCGAAGCCTCCCAGCAGGCCCTGGAAATGGCCGGCCTCACCGCCGCCGATGTCTCACTCGTCATTCCCCATCAGGCCAATGCCCGCATCATTTCTGCCATCGCCGAACGCCTGGCTCTGCCGAGCGAAAAGGTCTTCATGAACCTCGACAAATACGGCAACACCAGCGCCGCCACCATCCCCGTGGCTCTCGATGAAGCTCGCCGTTCTGGCTTGATCAAAAAAGGCGATGTCATCCTCCTCGTCGCCTTCGGCGGCGGCTTTACCTGGGCCAGCTCCGTCGTGCGCTGGTAGGATCAGCGTGAGAAAGCCTTCGCCAGATCGGGAAGGCCGGTCAAGGGGTGCCGCGTGCAGAAAACAGAAGCCATCCTCATTGGCCGGCAGCGGCAGACGGAGACGAGTTTGCTCGTCGAGTGGTGCTGCGCGGAGTTTGGGATCTTCAAAACCATCGCGAAAGGAGCGCTCCGGCCCAAATCACCCTTCTCAGGCGTCTTGGATTTGTTTGTGACCTGCGATCTGCGCTTCGTGCCGGGCAAGTCATCGGACCTCGGCATCCTTTCGGAGGCTCGCTGGACGAATCCGCGGCTCGGGCTGCGCACGAGCTACGGTCGCCTTCTGGCGGCGACGTATCTGGTCAAGCTCGTCGAGCAGGTGGTGGAGCGCCACGCTCCGCTGCCCGAGGTGCAACCGCTGCTCGTGAAGGCGCTCGACTATCTGTCGGAAAAGGATCCCAACCCGGCGCTGGTGCATCGCTTTGAGCAGCGCCTCGCGGAGGCCTTGGGCATCGTGGCCGAGGGCGAAAAATCCCTCGCCGCCGAGGCCATCGCCGATGTGTTTCACCAACGTCTGCCGGTGCAGCGGAAGCAGTTGTTTGAGTGGATGAAGGAACACCCGAAGTGATTCACCTCACGCTCCGCGAAACGCTCCCATCTTGGTCAGATACCAGTCAAAGATCTGCGGGCCGCAGAACAGCCAAAGCAGGGCACCGAGAGCCAGATAGGGACCGAAAGGAATCTTCGCGCCCCATTCCGCCCGACCGGTCACGCGGGCAAACAAAGCCACCACCGTGCCGATGACGGAGGCGGCGAGCACCGTGAAGAGCACACACTTCCAGCCGCAGAAGGCACCGATCATCATGAGGAAGAAGACATCGCCCATGCCCATGGCTTCACGCGGGATGATGAGCTGAGTGATCTTGCCCTGGAGCTTCGTGACGCCCTCGAGGGGGAATTCCTGGATGTCGTTCGCCTGGCGCACCTTGAGCTTTTCCATCCACAGCTCGGCGGTGGTCTTTTGAAACTGGCGGCCGTTCACCTGGAGCTCCTCGCAGGTGATGAGCATGCGGTCACTGGCACGCATGAAGATGTCTTCCCAAGGCATCTCGGTATCCGCAAAGCGCACGACGGGCGGCTGGGTGTCATCCGGCTGGGTCACCTCCCAGCTTACGGCCTTCTCAAAGACATGCTTTTTGCGGCCAAAGGCCAGCTTACCGAGCTCCACGATCAGCCACAGCCCGCCAAGGCCGATGGCCGCACTGCCAAAGGCCATCAGCACGCCGCGACCATGCTCGCCAGGAGCCTCGCCGACGAGTTGGGGCACCCAAAACGAGGCCAGCAGGCCCACCGCGGCTCCGCCGAAGGTGATCGAGTGCGGCAGGATGAAATGCTCGATGTCGATGAAACTGCCGGAGACAAGCAAGCTGATGAAAATCCACAGGCAGAGCACCTGCGGGCCCCAGAGAGCGATTTGCGGCCAGGGGCCGTAATGAATCCAAAACACCGCGTAAAACAGCACACCGGTGAGTAGTTCGACGAAGAAGTAGCGGCTGGAGATCGGCGAGGAGCAGGAGGAGCACTTCCCACGCAGCATGAGCCAGGAGAAGAGCGGGATGTTCTGCCACATGGGGATCTGCTTTTTGCAGGTGGGGCAAAAGGAGCGCTTCGGATTGTTCACGGAGATGTCTCGTGGGACGCGGTAGATCACCACATTGAGGAAGGAGCCGATGCCCGCGCCCATGAAGAAGGCGAGAAAGTGCAGCAGAGCGTTGAGGATTTCGTGACGGGTAGAGTCCATGGGCTGTTGGATACCGGAAACTTGCCTTGCGGCTGCGCTGAACGGAAGCAAAAACTCCCCCGTGCCCGCATTTTACCGTCTCGCTGTTTTGATTCTCACCATCGCCACCTCGTGCTCGCCGCGAGAGATGCGGCGCAGCGCCCTGGTGCCGAGCACGGCCGTGGAGAGGGCGCGAAAGTATGACCTCGTGGATGTGCGCCGCATGGCACCGGATGTGGCGGTGGATCTGCGCTATGGCTCACGGAAGAATGTGGCGGGCCGAGCACTGTATCCCGCCAGCATGCCCTGCCTGCTGCGCCGCGTGACGGCGGAAAAGCTTCGCAAGGCTCAGGCCATCCTCGCCGCGCAGGGTTATGGCATCCGCGTGTGGGATGCCTATCGCCCCCCGGAGGTGCATCTGCTCCTGCTGCATCATGGCGGAGGAACGGGCATGTTTCAGCAGATCTCGGGCGGCTGGAGCCGACACTGCGCGGGCGTGAGCGTGGACGCGACGATGGTGGACCGCCATGGCCGTGAGCTGCGCATGCCCACTTACTTTGACGAGGACTTCCAGCAGGCAGGCCATCGCTACGAAGGCGGTGATCCCACGATCGCGAGGAATCTAGCCACCTTCCAGAGAGCGATGCATCAGGCAGGCTTCGTCGGCGTGACGACGGAGTGGTGGCACTTCGACGATCCCGATTTCTCCGGCGAAGGCCAGCGGGTCATTTACGCCTCGGAGCTCGGCATTCCCGTCCTGTGAGTGCGAACGTCGACATTCGCAACGATCCGAACTTCTCCGTGCTCGCTGAGACGGAGGACTACATCGTGGTGAACAAACCCGCGCCCTTGCAGATCCATCCCGGCGCTCCCAATGGGGCCCGCACACTCTGGCATGGCCTTTGTGACATGCTCGCCTATGAAATCGCCAATGGCGGGCAGGTCAGCATCATCAATCGCCTCGACCGCGAGACGAGCGGCGTGGTGCTCGTGGCCAAAAATGCGGCCTGGGCGCGGTTGTTCGGTCTCGCCATGCAAAACCGGCAGGTCAGCAAAACCTACGCCGCCCTCGTGCATGGCTCACCGGATTGGGACGACTTCGATCTCCATGCCCCCATCCTCCGCGCCGGTGAAGTGAGCGAGTGCGATATCTGGGTGAAGCAAGTCGTGCATGCCGATGGTGCTCCCTGCCGCACGAGCTTTCGCGTGCTGGAGCGCTTCGCGGAAGGTTTCACCCTCATCGAGGCCAGACCCGAGACCGGCCGCATGCATCAGATCCGCGTCCATTTGCATCATCTCGGCCTGCCGATGGTGGGAGACAAGCTCTACGGCCGCGATGACCGCTGCTACCTGGAGTTCATCGACACCGGCTGGACGCCCGCCCTGCAAAAGCGCCTCCTCATCCCCCGCCAAGCCCTGCATTCCAAACGCCTCGAACTCACCGCCGAAGGCTTCCACGGCACCTGGGAGGCCCCCGTGCCCGATTTCTTGGCGATGATCGAGACTTCCGTGAGTGACTGAGAATGAACTGACAGATGCATCCTTCAAAAATTAAAAATCGGCATTCAGCAATCGAGTAATCCGTCCGGCCTTTGTCACCGAAAAGGGGGAAGGTTCCCGAATGGACATCTCCCTCATCTTCATCCACTCTGACCCATGCTGAAAACCCTCCGTGCCCTCCTCCCGTTGCTCATCCTGACCGGATGTGTGTGGGCGGGCTATTGGTTCCTCACCAACAAGCCAGAGCAGAAGACGATGGAGATTCCGCCGGTGATCGTGAGTGTGGAAGGACTCACGTTAAAAAAGACCACTTACGCGGTCAAAGTCCCCTCGCAGGGCACGGTGAGGCCGCGCACGCAAAGCACGCTGATGCCCGAAGTGGCCGGCAAGATCACCGAGGTGAGCCCCAACTTCCGCCCCGGTGGCTTTTTCAAAAAGGATGACCTGCTCGTGAAGTTGGATGCAGTGGATTACGACACCGCGGTGATTGTGGCGCAGGCCGCCGTGGCCTTGGCGAAGGTCACCCTGGCCGAGGAGCAGGCGAAGGCGGAGCAGGCGAAGGAAAACTGGAAGGCGCTGGGACGCACCGGTGATCCGGGTGAGCTCGTCTCCCGTGCCCCGCAGGTGGCTCGGGCCCAGGCCGATCTGAGTGCCGCGGAGGCCCGCGTGGTGAAGGCCCGCCGGGATGTGGAGCGCACGATCATCCGGGCTCCGTATGATGGACAGGTTTTGGAGCAGGCCGCCGATGTGGGGCAGTTCGTCGGGCAGGGCACCACCCTCGGGAAACTCTTTGCTACGGACTATGTGGAGATCCGCCTGCCGCTGCCGGAGCGGGAGAGCCAGCACCTGCACCTCCCGGAGCCGTTCCGCGATGCGCAAAATGCCGCCACACCCACCAAGGTGCATTTGCGCACGACCTATGTCGGCAGGCCGGTGATCTGGGAAGGGCTGGTGGTGCGGGTGGAAAGCTCCCTCGATGCCGAAACACGTCAGCCGACCGCCGTGGCGCAGGTGATGGACCCGTATGCGAAGCGTGCCGATGGCATGCCACCGCTCAAGATCGGCCAGTTCGTCGAAGCGGAGATCGAGGGGGATACGCTGGATGATGTGTATCTCATCCCGCGCTCCGCCGTGCGGGCTGGCAATGAGATCATCGTCATCACCCCACAAAAAACCCTCAAGCGCACGACCGTGGAGCCGCTCTTCGGCAACGAGAAGCACCTCGTCATCTCCGCCAGCGCCACCAAATCACCGAAAGAAGGCGAGATCCTCTGCCTCACGCCCATCCCCTTCCCTGCCGATGGTGCCAAAGTAAACATCGGCACCCTCGATGGCCAACGCGTGACCAAGCCCGATGCCCTCGCCGGCAAGAAAAAGCCCGAGGACAAGAAAACGGCCTCGACGATGCCAGAGGGCAAGCCGCTGCCTTAACTTCGAGTTCTAGGTTTCAGGTTCCAAGTTGAAACAGCCTGCAAAACGCGAACTTTGGCCTCGAACCCGCTCAACTTGAAACCCGAAACCTTGAACTTCAAACTTTGACCCCCGCCCGAGACAAAGAGCTGCCCATCGCCATCGCCGGCTCGTTGCTGGTGCATGCGCTGCTGTTCTTGTTGCTCGCGGTGCTGTTTGCCACGCCAGCGAAGTGGGATTTCAAAGAGGCCAATGTAGCCGCCAAGCCGCCGGAAAAGCAGGTCACGCTCATCTTTCCTGAGCAGCTCATCCCGCCACCGCCCTTGCCCAAGCCGCCGGTGCAGCCGCCGAAGAAGGATATCTACATGCGCACGACGCAGAACGAGGTCTCCGGCGAGAAGCCGAAGGACGCCGCCTTCATCTCGGATCGCAACACCAAGGCCAGTGCCACCAAGGCGCCTGATCCCACTGCCACCAGCCCGATGCCGACCACGGAAGGGCTCAAATTCCAGATGAACGAGCTCGCCAATCGCGATTACCGCGATGGCGATATCATGGAGGACGCCGCGAAAAAAGCCGCCGCCGCCCCGAAGACGCCGAACACGCCTCCAAAGCCCCAAACGGCCGCTACCCAGCCGACACCTCCGAGTCCGCCCACACCACCCTCTCCGACTCCGAAGCCTCCCACACCGCCACAGCCGGAACCCCAGAGCATTGCCTCGGCCGCTTCGACCTCGCCGCTGGCGAAAATGATGGAGGAGGCAGATAAAGACCTCGCCCGCGTGGACATGAACCGCCTACCCATTGATGTGCGCAAGCCCACGCCGCAGGTGAAAGAGCCCGATGCGCCACCGCCCACCCCCGAAAAGCCTCAGATGCGTGAGGTGGCCGATAGCCCGCCCGTGCCCAAAGCCATCCCCGTGAGCGATGAAGTAGCTCAAACAACCGCCAAGCCCCAGGACAAGGCCTTCATGCCCTTCACCCGCACCAGCGAAAACAAAGGCACCATCTCCAATCGCGGCACCGAGGATGCCGTGGATGCCGAAGGCTCGCCCAAGGGCAAATACATCCGCGCCGTCACCAGCCAGGTGGAAAAGAAGTGGCACCTCTACCGAGCGCTGCGTCGCGACATGGTGAGCCCCGGCAGCCTCCAATTGGAATTTTACGTCAACGCCAAGGGCAAGGTCGAAAACCTACGCATCGTGAACGATCGCGAATCGAACACCCTCCTCTCGGAATTCACCGTGCGGGCCATTCGCGACGCGGAGATTCCCCAAATGCCCCGCGAGGTGAAGGAACTGCTGCCCATCATGGACAAGCAACGCCTCAAGATCGAATACAAGGTGCTCATTTACTAGCTCATGCCCGCTCCCCTCCTCCTCGCTGCCACTGAAAAGGCCTCCGGCCTGCAATCCGTTTGGGAATTCCTCGCCACGGGGGGCTTTGTCATGGGCCTGCTCGTGATCTGCTCGATGGCGGCCATCACGGCGATGATTAACGCCTGGCTGCATCTGCGTGAAAAAATCATCCTGCCGCCTGCGGTGGTGAGCCAGCTCCGCTCCGTGCCGAACTATGCCGCCAAGGGCGACATCCGGCCGTTGCAGGAGTTTTTGCAGCGCGATAGCTCCATGATGGCCCGGCTGGGCAACATGGCGGTGAGCGGCAGCTACACCAGCAAGCAGGAGTGCATTGATGCCTGCACCTCCAAAGCTCGCGAAGAGATCCATTATCTGGAACGCGGCATCCCGCTGCTGGAGGTGATGGTCTCCGTGGCTCCGCTGCTGGGCCTGCTGGGCACCACCGCAGCGCTGGTGGGCATGTTCACCGCCTTTGGAGCCGGTGGCGAAGGCAGCCCAGACACCGCCGCCATCGCGGCGGAGATCGGCGTGGCTTTGCGATGCACCATCGCGGGCTTATTTGTGGCCGTGCCGTCCGTTTTGGCACACACCTACTTCACCCGTCGCATTGATGCCATCGCCGTAAAGGTCGAGGGCATCCTGCAGGAAACGATCCACCAGTTCTTCGCCCACTTCGAGGTGAAGCACGTCGGCGAAAAGGCCAATCTCTAATCCCCGCGCCCGCCGATGAACCTGCGCCCCCGCCGCCGCCCCGTCCCCACCATCCCCATCGTGTCGCTCATCGACATCATGGTGATCCTTCTCATCTTCTTCATCGCCACGACGACCTTCAAAAAGCAGAAGGTGGAGGTCAAAATCACCCTCCCCGAATCCAAAGCCCTCGGCGGAGCCACCAGCGCTCCCGAAGCCCGCACCACCATCACCGTCACCAAGGAGCAAAAACTCTTCCTCGACGCCAAACCCGTCGAACTCGACAAACTCGCCCTCGCCCTCACCTCCCTCAAAGAGGCCAAACCCGATGCCAAACTCGAACTCGAAGCCGATACCGACGCGAACCTCGGCATGCTCGTGAAAATCTGGGACGCCCTGCGTGAGGCCGGTTACTCGATCAATGATGTGCCGGCGAGGATTCAGCGGGCGGCGGCACAATGAGTGCGCCTGAATCGTATCTGAAAACCCAACGGAAACGAACAGGCGAAGCAAAGTTGTCCTCTCGCTCCGCGAGAGGAACTTAGCTCATCGCAACATCAACGGTCAGCGAGCTACAACACGCTGGGACGATGGGGCCGCAGCACGCTCATCTTGCGGAGCAAGATGGCTACTCTGCTAACGCATTTCTCGTGGAGCTTCCCTGAGCCTGCACAGACCAAAACTTCCTCATCACTCCTGCATCCCGATGAAGATCGCGAGGATGATGAGGCCGATGAGGATGGCGATGGTGATCTTCACCCAGCTCAGCGGATACTCGCCGGTGATTTTGCC
>JBEIGR010000117.1:0-11461 GCA_040381795.1 Verrucomicrobiaceae bacterium
GAAGATCCGGCGTGCTCGAATGGCTGCCCGGTACTCGCCTATGACAAAGATCCCGTGACTGGCATCGTGCGGCATCTCGATGATCAGTGCATCGGCTGTTCTTACTGCATTCTGAAGTGCCCTTATGATGTGCCGAAGTTCAACCTGAAGCGCGGCATCGTGCGCAAGTGCGACATGTGCCAGGGCCGACTCGCCGAGGGGGAAGCTCCTGCCTGCGTGCAGGCCTGCCCGAACGAGGCGATCAAGATCAAGGTCGTTAAGCTCAGCGAGGTGCCAAATCGCGGCAGCATCATCGCCGGGGCCTTTGATTCGAGCTACACGCGACCCACCACGACCTTCACCTCCTCCAAACCCCATCCTGAGGCGAAACCTGCCGATGAAGGACAACTCCGGCTCGATCACGCTCACCCGCCGCTCACTTGGATGCTCGTTCTCACGCAGATCAGTGCCGGGACTTTCTTGATCAATGCGGTCTCGGTGTGGGCGGGGTATTTCAAGGCTGAGGAAACCCGAGTGACCTTGCTGACAGCATTGGCTATTGGCGTCATCGGCATTGCGCTGAGTGTTTTACATCTGGGGCAGCCTTTGAAGGCTTGGCGGGCTTTCTTGGGCTGGCGGAAGTCCTGGCTGTCTCGCGAAATCATTGCGTTCGGGCTCTTTGCGAAGCTGGGAGCCGTTTCGCTGCTATGGCCTTCAAAGCTCACGCTTAGTCTGGCTGCGCTCGCAGGCATTTTGGCCGTGTATGCCTCCGCCATGGTCTATGTGGACACACGCAGGCCATTTTGGTCGATGAAGCTCACCAGCGGCAAATTCTTCGGAACGATGATTTTGCTCGGCACGGCCATTCCCGGCGTGATTTGGGCCTGGATGGGGCATCCGCTGGCACAAATCGCCGTTCCGACGGCGCTCGTGCTGCGTTGGTGCGTTTCGCTGTTTGAGATGAGAGAGATCAAAATGGCCCGGCAGGATGCATCGAGCCCTTGGCACATACCTGCTCGCATTCTCACCGAGAAACTGCCGCATCTGCTGCGGGCACGGAAGATCATGCTGGGCATGGTGGGCATCATTTTGCCCGTCATCATCTTCACGCAGTTCCAAGTGGCTGCCGTCTTCACCTTGTCCGTCGCGATCACGCTGTGCAGCCAGTTGATCGAGCGACACTACTTCTTCACCGCCTGCCACGGTCCGAAAATGCCCGGCAACTAGCATGATCACCCTGCCCGCCATGACCTTCCGCGAATGGACCGGCCCGCTGACGGCCGATCTGGTGCGTGAACCGGCGAAGTTCGGGCTGGGGCAAATTCCGTCGCTGTTGAAGCCGGATGCAGTGACGAAGGCCGTGTGTGGCTTTTGCTCCACCGGCTGTGGATTGAACATTCATCTAAAAGACGGCGCGGCGATCAATCTCACGCCTGATCCGGACTATCCCGTGAACCTCGGCACCGCCTGTCCAAAGGGCTGGGAGGCGCTGAGTGTGCTGGATGCGCCGGATCGGTCACGGATGCCGATCCTGCATGGCAAGGAGGTCGATTGGGACATGGCGCTGCGTTACTTCTGCGATCAGATGAAGCGCATCCTCGACCAGCATGGCCCCGAGGCCGCCGCGTTTCTCAGCACGGGGCAGATCATGTTCGAGGAGATGGCTTTCCTCGGTGCCTTGGCGAAGTTTGGCATGGGCATGATCCATGGCGATGGCAACACGCGCCAGTGCATGACCACGGCGGTGGCAGCTTACAAAGAGAGCTTCGGCTTTGATGCGCCGCCCTTCACCTATGCGGACTTCGAGGAGAGTGATGTACTCGTCTTTGTGGGTGCGAATCCGTACATCGCGCACCCGATCATGTGGCAGCGCGTTTTGAAGAACAGACGCCAGCCCGAGATCATCGTGGTGGACCCACGCACGACCGAGACAGCGATGGCGGCCACGCAGCACTGCGCCATCAAGCCAAAGAGCGATCTGACGCTGCTGTATGGCCTCGCGCATCTGCTCATCCGCGATGGCGGTGTGGATCAATGCTTCGTCGAGGCCCACACGAATGGATTTGAAGCCTTCGCGGGTTTTGTGGCGGCTTTTGCGCCGGAGCGGGTGTGTGCGGAGACGGGACTGAGCACCGAGCAGTTGATGCGGTTCGCGAGAGCGCTGATGCGTAGAAGGAGTTTTCCAACTCGTTCACCCGATCCAAACGAGTTGGAAAACTCGTTCTACGACAAGCCACGCGTCTCCTTCTGGTGGACGATGGGTGTGAATCAAGGCCACCAAGCCACGCGCACGGCGCAGGCGATCATCAATCTGGCGCTGATGACCGGAAACATCGGCAAGCCGGGCACGGGAGCGAATTCGATCACGGGGCAGTGCAATGCGATGGGCTCGCGGTTGCTCTCGAACACGACGAACTTGCTCGGTGGGCATGATTTTCGGAATGCGGCGCATCGAGAGAAGGTCGCCAAAGCGACGGGCATTCCGGTGGAGCGCATTCCGGACCGTCCGAGCCTCGCGTATGATCAAATCATTCGCGCAGCCGATGCAGGGACGGTGAAGGCCATCTGGTTCGTCGCCACGAATCCGAGTCACTCGTGGATCGATCAGAACGAGATGAACCGCATCCTCGACAAGCTCGATTTCCTCGTCGTGCAGGACATGTATTGCAGCACGGAGACTGCGAAGCGTGCGCATCTTGTGCTACCCGCAGCAGGATGGGGAGAGAAGGAGGCCTGCTTCATCAATTCCGCTCGCCGCATCGGCTACAGCCCGAAGGTGCGTCGAGCGCCGGGCCATGCGCTAGCGGATTTTCACATCTTCCGCCTCATTGCGCACTACTGGGGCTGCGGGGAGATGTTTCGCGAGTGGCAGACGCCGCAGGCGGTGTTTCGCGTGCTGCAACGCCGCACCGAAGGCCAGCCGTGTGAGATCACTGGCATCGAAGGTTACGACATGATCCGCAATCACGGCGGTGTGCAGTGGCCGCTGGTGAAAAGTGCTCAGTGCTCAGTGCTGAGAGGCGGCTGTTTGAGGATGGGAAATTCTTCACGGAGGATCAGCGGGCGAAGTTCTGCTTCGTCGAGCCGGTGGTGCCGCCGGAGCAACGGAGTGCGGAGTTTCCGCTCATTTTGATGACGGGACGTGGCACGAGTGCGCAATGGCATACGGAAACGCGGACGGGGAAGTCTGCGGTGTTGGCGAAGATGGTGCCGGAGGAGCTGATGCTGGATTTAAACCCGGATGATGCGATGGCGCTGGGCATTCGGGATGAGCAGCGAGTTCGGGTGATCTCGAAGCGGGCGGAATTGACGGCATTGACCCGATTGACGAGCTGCGTGAAGCCCGGCGAGGTGTATTTGCCCATGCACGATGCGCGAGTGAACAAGCTCACGCATGCTTCGTTTGATCCGCTGAGCCGCCAGCCGAGTTATAAGCACTCGGCGGTGCGGGTGGAGGCTACAAAATGACACCCGGCTCGTAGTTGGCTGCTTCGGGATATTCTTTGGCGATGGCGGCGACGCGGGCGCAGAAGGCATCGACCTGCTCGGGAGCATCGCCGGTGTTGTTTTTGCCGGCGGCGACGAGGCGCTGCATGTCCTCGGCGGTGAGGGTGAGGCGTTCATCGGCGACGAGGCGGCTGAGGAGATCGTTTTCGCGGACTTTGCCGGTGCGCATGTCTTTGGCGACCTGCACGGCGTGCTCTTTGATGACCTCGTGCGCGGTTTCGCGCCCGGCTCCGGCTTTGACGGCCTCCATCATGACGGTGGTGGTCAGGAGGAAGGGCAGGTAGCGCATGAGTTCCTGCTCGATGACAGATTCGAAGACTTCCATCTGGTTCAGGATGGTCAGGAAGGTCTCCAGCAAGCCGTCGAGGGCGAGGAAGGCATCTGGAAGCATCACGCGGCGCACGACCGAGCAGGACACATCGCCTTCGTTCCATTGGTCGCCGGCGAGTCCGGCGGCCATGGCGAGATAGCCTTTGAGGATGACGTGGAGGCCATTCACACGCTCGCAGGAGCGGCTGTTCATTTTATGCGGCATGGCGGAGGAACCCACCTGACCTTTGGCAAAGCCTTCGGAGGAGAGTTCGTGACCGGCCATGAGGCGCAGCGTGCGGGCGAAGCTGCCTGGACCGCTGGCGACCTGGCAAAGGGAGCCAATGACCTGCATGTCGAGGCTGCGCGGATACACCTGGCCGACGGCACCAAAGGCGGCGGGCATGCCGAGATGGTGCAGGATGCGGTTTTCGAGTTCGGAGGCCTTTTTCGCGTCGCCGTTGAAGAGGGTGATTTGATCCAAACGAGTGCCGACGGCACCTTTGAGGCCGCGAGCGGGATAAGTGGCGATGACGTTTTGGAGGTCGCCAAAAGCCAGAAGGGTTTCTTCACCGAACATCGCCAAGCGTTTGCCAAGTGTGGTGGCCTGAGCGGCGACGTTGTGGGTGCGGGCGGTGAGGGGAATGTCGCGCGTCACGGCGGCGCGGCGGGCAATACCAGCGAGGACGGCCACGGTTTTACGGCGGATTTCGAGCAAGGCGCGGAAGACCTGGAGCTGCTCAACATTCTCCGTGAGGTCGCGGCTAGTCATGCCTTTGTGGATATGCTCGTGGCCAGCGAGATCACAAAACTCCTCGATGCGTGCCTTCACATCGTGACGCGTGATGCGCTCACGCTCCATGATGGAGGCCACGTTGATCTGATCCTTCACCTTCTCATAGGCCTCGATCACGCCGTCCGGCACAGGGATGCCGAGGTCACGCTGGCCCTTGAGCACGGCGATCCAGTAATCGCGTTCGAGCCTCACTTTGCCCTCGGGCGACCAGAGGGCGCGCATGGGGGCGGTGGCGTAGCGTTCGGCGAGGACGTTGGGGATGGAGTCAGACATGGGGCCGTTGGTTTAGAGTTCGAGGCCCAAAGTGCAAGGCTCAATCTTCGGCGTCACTTCATCGCGGCGGCGGCGGCTTCTTGAAAGGCCTGGCGCATGGGGGAGGCGTCGCCGGTGGGCTTCAGGCCGGTGCGCTGGATGAGCAGAATGTAGATCGTCTTGGTGGTGGGATCGATCCAGCCCTGCGTGCCGTGCGCACCACCGTGGCCGAAGGTGCCGGGAGAGAGCATGGCGGTCACACCCGTGGGCTGGCGCACGACTTGAAAGCCCAGCCCCATGCCCATGCCATCGGCGAAGCCTGCCTTCATCTCGCCGGTGTGATTGGTGGCCATGAGTTGAAGTGTCTCGGCGCTGATGAGGCGCTTTTTGCCAATGACTCCGCCATCGAGGATCATCTGGTAGAGCTTCAGTAAATCGTCGGCGGTGGAAAACAGGCCGCCAGCCGCCAGCGGCGCACGTTTTTTGTTCGAGTAAGGTGGCGTGAGGTAGCGGATGCCAACGGGTTCGAGGCTTTTGCCATCGGCGGAGGGCTTGTAGGAGGTGGCGAGTCTGGAGAGCTCTTTTTTGTCCGGCCAAAAGGTGGTGTGGCGCATGCCGAGTGGCTTGAATATCCGCTTTTCCATGAACTCCGCATAATCCTGGCCGCTGGCGACCTCGATGAGGCGGCCGAGGGTGTTGATGCCGGGATTGCAGTAGGACCACTTTGAGCCGGGCTCGAACTGCAAGGGCGAGAGCGCGTAGGTGATGACGGCTTCCTTCAAGCTGAGCACGTCGAGAGCATCGCCATCGAGAGGAGAGTTGCTCACGAGGCCGCTGGTGTGGGTGAGGAGGTCTTTGATGGTAACGGGCCGGGCGGGCTTCACGAGCACGGTTTGCTCTGCGGTCTTCTCTCGAATCATGAGCTGGCCTTTGAACTCCGGCAGATGTTTTTCGATGGGATCATCAAGACTCAGCTTGCCCTCCTCCTGCAGCATCATGACGCCGAGGGCGGTGATGGGCTTGGTCATCGAGGCGATCCAGAAGACGCTGTCACGCTCCATGGGATTCTTCGTGGCGATATCCGCGAGGCCGATGGCTTCAAAGCTGAGCACCTTGCCATCGCGAGCGAGCAAAGTGACCGAACCAGACAGCGAGCCGTCTTCGACGAATTTTTGCATCGCCTGCGGGATGCCAGCGAACTTGGGATCGGAGACGAGGGCTGGTTCCTTGGCGGAAAGCGCCGAAACAGCGGCAAAGAGGGCGAAAAGCGTGGAGCGAATCATGGCGGGGAAGGAACGTTCCCTCGCTCTCTATTTCATCAGCGGAGCCAGCAGATGCTCCTCAGTGATGAGCCCGGCAGGCATACCGCGAGCATCCGTGACGATGGCGAGGCGGCGACCTTGCTTGCGGAGGCGCTGGAGGGCGCGGATGGCGGATTCGCTGGCGTGAATGCTATCGAGCGTGCGCATGTGCTGGCGCACGAGGCGATCAGGCGGGAGCTGGGTGGGCAGCTCGGAGGTATCGAGCACGCCGATGAAGGTGCCATTGTCACCGAGGACGGGAAGGACGGGCGTGTTTTGCTCGCGGGCGAGGATGAGCGCCGTGTGCAAGGGCAACTCGGCCGCCAAGGCCACGCTTTGCGTGAGCGGCTGCATCACATCCGCCGCAGTAAGGCGATGAAAATCCAAAATGTGCTCGATGAGCCTCGTGGCGGGCAGGGAGAGCTGGTGCTCGATGCCGAGGGAACGGGCAAGCTGCTTCAAATCATCCCGCCGCTGGCTTTCGGTGGAGGTGGAGATGCCTTCGATTTCACGCACCGGGGTGTCTTTGGAAGGCGAGAAAGCCCGAAAGACAGGTCTGGCGACGCCGACGGCATGCAGCAAGAGCCAGACGCTGCGAAGCGAACGAAACGGAAAGCGGCGGAAGAGCTTCTTGGGCACCACTTCGAGGCCGATGAGGAAGATCGGCAGCGAAAGCAGGAACACGATGCTGGATTCCAGCACACTGGCATGGCGCACGAGAGGCAGCGCCACGAGCAGGAAGACGGTGAGATTCGCAATGTGATTCGCCACCGTGATACAGCCGAGCAGCGCATCACGATCCTCAATGAGCGCCAGCAGGCCGCGTGCACGCGGATCACCATTGGCGGCAGCGTGACGCACTCTCACCCGGCTGACGGCCATCACGGCGCTTTCCAGTCCTGAAAGCAGGAATGACAACAGCAGGCACAGGCCGATGGCGAAGTAGGACATCATCAGGATGACATCGCTAGAAACGGGCCGCGGCGGCAAATTTCTCGGAGGGGGCACCCAAAATTCCATCCTTCCGACGGCGAATGCACGAAGGCATGACCGCCGCCGAAAAGGGAGGTGAAGGCATCAGAGATACTCGTTGATGAGGTTCTCGCACATTTCCTGGCGGCCGCTGGCGATGAAGGGCTCGCCATTGGAGAGCGTGTAGGCCTCCAGTTCGGCGAAACCGACCTCGCCCTTCTCGATCTTGGCACCGATGCCGGCGTCGAAGGTCGAGTAGCGCTGCTTGATGATGCCGTCGAGACGGCCGTCTTCGATGATGCGGTGGGCGATTTTGAGGCCACGAGCAAAGGCATCCATGCCGCCGATGTGGGCGTGGAAGAGATCGACCGGCTCGAAGGACTCGCGACGGCACTTCGCATCGAAATTGAGGCCGCCGGTGGTGAAGCCGCCCATCTTGATGACCTCGATCATGATCTGGGTGGTGAGATAGATGTTCGTGGGGAACTGGTCGGTGTCCCAGCCGATGAGTTCATCGCCCGTGTTGGCATCGATGGAGCCGAGAGCACCGGCAGCGGCAGCCACTTGCAGCTCATGGCGCATGGTGTGACCGGCGAGGGTGGCATGGTTCGTCTCGATGTTGAGTTTGAAGTGCTCGGTGAGGCCGTACTCGCGGAGGAAGTTCAGGCAGGCAGCGGCATCGGAATCATATTGATGCGTGGAGGGCTCACGCGGCTTTGGCTCGATGTAGAAGGGGCCTTTGTAGCCGATCTGCTTTTTGTAATCGACGGCCATGTGAAGCAGGCGGGCGAGGTGATCGACTTCACGCTTCATGTTGGTGTTCCAAAGCGTGGCGTAACCTTCGCGGCCACCCCAGAAGGTGTAACCTTCACCCCCGAGACGGTGGGTCACATCCATCGCCTTCTTCACCTGAGCGGCGGCATAGGCGAAGACATTGGCATTCGGGCTGGTGGCAGCGCCCTGGCAGTAACGCGGATGGGCGAAGAGGCATGCGGTGCCCCAGAGGAGCTTTTTGCCGGTCTGCTGCTGGGCTTTTTCCAGCTCATCGGCGACGGCGTCGAAAGCTTTGTTGGATTCGGCCAGCGTGGCGCACTCGGGAGCGACATCGCGGTCATGGAAGCAGTAGTAATCCACGCCGAGCTTGTCCATAAACTCGAAGCAGGCCCACACACGACGCTGGGCATTGGCCACAGAATCCGTGCCATCATCCCAGGGGCGCTGGGCGGTGCCACCGCCGAAGGGATCGGAGAGCGAATTCCGCATCGCGTGCCAGTAGGCCACGCCAAAGCGCATGTGATCACGCATCTTTTTGCCACCCACGACTTCGTCGGCGTTGTAATGCTTGAACGCGAGAGGGTTGCGGCTCTGCGGTCCTTCGAACTGGATCTTCTGGATGTCAGGGAAAGCTTCTTTCATAGGTGGGTGGAGTTGGGGCGGCTATGGGAGCCGGAAACCACGCCAGCGCAAGGTGCAAACCCGGCCATGTCTTGGGTGAAATCGGCCGCGGCCTTCACTTCTCAATGCTCACTGTGCGGCGCACTATGTAGGGGTAATCGTGAAACATGAAACCGGTCTTCCCATCGTCGAGCCGAGTCTGGATGCTGTCTTTATAGGAGCCCTTGATCTCCGTTTCGACATCGAGCATATCGGCCAGCCGACGCGTGAGGGAGATGCCAAACGTGATTTCGAGGCTGGACAGGGTATTCATGGGTCGCTCCATGGTGAAGCTGCCGGAGATGAAGAGCTTCGCGTGAGGACCGTCATCACGCTCCTCAATGCTGCCGAAGGTGGCTTCCACGTCTTTGAAGACCGGCAGGCCGTAGGCTTTGCCACGCGGCGCGGGAATGCCAGGCTTCCATGTTTCTCCTGGTCGCCGAACTTGCGTGCCAAGAGCAGCGGGAACGATCTCCATCATGTTCGCGAAGAATTGAAGATCGAGCAGCGCGGCGTTTTGCCGTTCGATCGGCTTCATGCCTTTGAGCTCGAAGTTCCAGCCGCCGCCGCGCTGTCTCGCGAGCAAGGTCACCCCATTTAGAGCACCTCGCTTTTCCTGCGAGGCCGGAGCGGCTCCATTCAACGCAAACTGCGTCTCTTCAAAAGCATGCTCACGCACCTCGATCTCCTCCGCGCCGCTGCCCTGCACGCGGCGCATGAGATGATGCCGCAGTAGCCAGCGGGCAGCCACGGAGCGTTTTTCACCGGAGGCCTGCTGGAGTGTGGCAGTGCCCTTTTCGACGAGGATCTCGCGTTTCTCACGCAGGACGGTGCCGCTGCGCAGGCCCGCCTTGCCACTGATAGCCACCGGTTTCGGCTGCTGAGCCTGGAGGCTGGCGGCGATGCAGATGAACAAAAGGAGGGGGACTCTCATGGCGTGTGGTTCATCATCGGCGAAACCTCGGGAGTCACAACTCTCTCGATTGCCGCTAGTCAGTTCCCATCCGAGTTTTTCCTCACGGCGAAATTCCAACGAAGGCTTCAAACTTTGTGCTTGCACGAGCGTCGGGGCACGCCACTATCCGCACCCTCAACCCCGCGGGTGTAGCTCAGTGGTAGAGCACTTCCTTGCCAAGGAAGATGTCGCGCGTTCGAATCGCGTCACCCGCTCCATTTTCTCAGAAAGTGGAACGTCCCCGCAATACCACGGAAATAGCATGTTTGTCTGGTCGAAACTCTCCGCCTCGAAATGGTCGGATGCATGGGAGGAGCGCTTCGCGGGTGCCACGGACCTCACGCTCGTCATTTCCAGCTTCCCTGGCCGTGAAACCGTCCGCGTCGAGGCCTACTGCCCGAAGAAGAGCCGCGCCGCCGCCATTCAAAAGTTGTGGGGCGGCTCCGTGCGAGAGCTGAAGACCAAAAACTGGGCCGCCATGGCTTCGGAAGCCACGCCGCCGCTGAAGGTGCGGGATCGTTTCCTCGTCTGCGCCACTCGCTCGACCTCCGAACTAGCCAAACTGCGCCGCGAGCACCCCGGGCGTGAGATTCTATCCATCCCGGCGGACATGGCCTTCGGCACCGGGCACCATGAGACGACCTCCACCGTGCTGCGATTGCTCGTCGATGCGGCCGATGATTTTCGCCGTTCTGGCAAAGTGTGGACCCTCGCCGATCTCGGCTGTGGCAGCGGCATCCTCGCCATCGCCGCGCTGAAGCTCGGCGCTCGCAAGGTGTGGGGCTGTGACTACGACCCGCAGGCCGTGCGTGTCTCCAAAGAGAACGCCACGCGCAACGACACGCCCAAAGCACGCTTCACCCGCCTCGATGTGCTCGAGTGGGAACCCAAAGAGCAGTGGGACATCGTCGCCGCGAATATCTTCCATGATGTGCTGGAGGCTGCTTTTCCAAAGCTCGTGCAGGCCGTGGCTCCCGGCGGTCTTTTGATCCTCTCCGGCATCCTGCATACTCAGGCGGACTCCTGCCTCGCCGCAGGCAAAAAAGCCGGTTTCAAGGCCGACCGCATCCTGCGCAAAGGCAAGTGGGTCACGGCGATCGGCCATGTGAAACCTCGCTGAGGATATGCCCGGCCATTCGGCTCGACATTCCTCATTCGTCATTCACTTTCCCCGCCCTCATGCCCGCCCTGAAACTCCACGATACCCTGTCCCGCACCGACCGCGAGGTGAAGCCACTCGATGGCAAAACCCTGCGCTTCTACTGCTGCGGCCCCACGGTCTATGGTCCGGCGCACATCGGCAATTTCCGCACCTTCGTGGCCCAGGATGTCATGCGCCGCGTGGTGGAGGCCTCCGGCACGCCCACGCTGCATGTGCGCAACATCACCGATGTGGATGACAAGACCATCCGCGACTCGCAAAAGGCCGGTCTGAGCCTCATCGACTTCACTCGCGGCTGGACGGAGAAGTTTCACGCCGACTGCGCTTCTTTGAACCTCCTCCCGCCGACGGTCGAGCCGAGCGCCGTGGCGCACATCCCGCATCAGATCGCGATGATCGAAAAGCTCATCGCCAAAGGTCACGCCTATGCAGCAGCGGATGGCAGTGTGTATTTTCGTGTCTCATCCTTCAAAGACTACGGCCGCCTCAGCCACCTCGAGGATCGCGAACTGCGCCTCGGAGCCTCCGACGCCGCCAGCGCCACGGATAGCGATGAATACACCAAGGACTCGCTCACCGATTTCGCCCTGTGGAAGGCCCGCAAACCTGAAGACGGCAGCAATTACTGGCCCAGCCCCTGGGGTGAAGGCCGCCCCGGCTGGCATCTCGAATGCAGCGCCATGATTCTCGAATACCTCGGTGAGGACTTCGATCTGCACAGCGGCGGCGTGGACCTCATTTTCCCGCATCACGAGAATGAAATCGCGCAGAGCTGCTGCAGCACGCACGGCCAC
>JBEIGR010000118.1:0-11457 GCA_040381795.1 Verrucomicrobiaceae bacterium
GCGAACTCCCCCGGCATCGTGCTGAACCGCTGGGCCGCCAAAGGCCCGGTGATCGGCTAGATACGTATCTTTTTTCGCATGAAAACCTCCTTCCTCCGCCTCGCCGCCAGCCTAGCGCTTACCCTTCTGCTCACATCCTGCCCGGAGACCTATGTGGCAGATGATTTTGGTTCCGCACCCGTGAAGCTCAAAACCTCCGACTGGGAAGGCTCCTGGCATCCTGCGGATGAGGCGGATGAAGTCTTCACCTTCCGCGTTCGCGATGCCGCGCAAGGCCTGCTCGAACTCCAGGAAGCCACGCCGAAGGACAAAACCAAGAAGCCCGAGGTCTTCACCCTCGCCCTGCGTGAGACGGGCCCCAAGACAGACGCCAAACTCCTCTTCGCCATCCTCAAAGACAGCGCCAAGACCGAAAACGGCACCCTCCACCTGCTTCGCCGTTCCGACGACAATGTCTTCCTCCTCTGGGCCATCCATCACGACGCCGTCACAGCCGCCATCAAATCGGGCGAACTCAAAGGCCGCGTCCTCCCTGACAAAGACGGCCCGCACAATTCCCTGGCCTCCGATCCTGCGAACTACCCCAAGCTCCTCGATCCGAAGTTCTGGAAATGGACTGAGCCCTCGGTGCTAGTCCGTCAGGGCTCGACTCGCTAAACAGCCGCCCCGTAGCGGAAGACGTGAGTCTTCCGCCGTTCGCTTTTTCACCTCAAACGAATCTTCGCTTGCCTTCGTGTGATTTTTACACTTTAATAGTGTATGCCTCACACTTACGAATACCCTCGCGCCGCCCTCACTGTTGACTGCGTCGTCTTTGGTTTCGACGGCGGCGAATTGCAGGTCCTGCTCATCCGCCGTGGTCTCGCCCCCTTTAAGGACAAGTGGGCACTGCCCGGCGGCTTCGTCCGCGTCGAGGAAACGCTCGATGACGCCGCCCGCCGCGAGCTGGAGGAGGAAACCGGCCTGCGCGAGGTCTTCCTCGAGCAGCTCTACACCTTCGGCACCGTGAAGCGGGATCCTCGCGAGCGCGTCGTCAGCGTCGCCTACTTCGCCCTCGTGAAACCCGGTGCCGTCACCGCCGCCACGGATGCCGCCGAGGCGAAATGGTTCTCCGTCAGCGACCTCCCATCGCTCGCCTTCGACCACGTTGACATCCTCGCCATCGCCCTCACCCGTCTTCGCGGCAAGCTCACCTACCAGCCCATCGGCTTCGAGCTCCTCCCACCAAAATTCACCCTCACCCAGCTCCAGCGCCTCTACGAAGCCGTCCTCGGCGAGCCCCTCGACAAACGCAACTTCCGCAAAAAAGCCCTCAGCTTCGATTTGCTCATCCCCCTCAAAGAAACCCACCGCGACGGCGCCCACCGCCCCGCCCAGCTCTTCCGCTTCGACCCCGTGAAATACGAACGCCTCAAGAAGAAGGGCTTCCTGTTTGAGATATGAAACCAAGCCAACTGGCAAAAACATGAGCGGCAAAATATAAGACCCCTCTGAGCCATGTTTTGCCACCCATCTTTTTGCCATTCAAAACACTCCACCCATGACTCGCGATTCTCTCCTTGCAGCCATTCAATCTGGACTCGTCCCCAAGTGGGCCTTCTTTTGGGGCCACACGCCCTCCCAAGATGGTTCCGTCACCAAGTCTTGCTTCAGCCAATGGTGGGATGGTCATCCGTTTGAAGTCGAAGGCGTTCGCTACGCCACTGCCGAACACTTCATGATGGCGGAGAAGGCGCGTCTTTTTAGCGATTCATTGACTCACGCCGAGATCTTGGCTGCGAAGAGCCCGGCTATCGCCAAGAAGCTCGGTCGCAAGGTGACGAACTTCGACGACCAAATCTGGCTTCAACACCGCTGGGACATCGTTGTGCGAGGCAACGTGGCCAAATTTGGCCAGCACGAGTCTTTGAAGGCATTCCTTCTTCAAACGGGAGACCGCATTCTGGTCGAAGCCAGCCCCTTCGACCACATTTGGGGCATCGGCATGGCCGCAAGCCACCCAGACGCTGAAAAACCCGAAAACTGGAAAGGCCTCAATCTTCTCGGATTCGCGCTGATGGAGGTGCGTCAACAACTGACCCAAGCAGCCTCATGAACTCATCCTCCCGCATCCTCGGCGGCCTCTATGGCTCTCTCATTGGCGACGCTCTCGGTGTGCCCGTGGAGTTCTCTTCTCGTTCCGCATGCAAGGCGAATCCGGTCACCGGCATGCGTGCCAATGGAATGCATTATCAACCGGCTGGCACATGGTCTGATGACGGCTCACTGCTGTTGTGTTCTGTCGAAAGCCTTGTTGAGAAGGGCTTTGATGTCGAAGACATGGGCAAGCGGATGCTTCGATGGTTTGACCTCGGTCACTGGGCCGCCCACGGCCTCGTTTTTGACATCGGCAATGCGACCCGTGTGGCATTGGACAGGATCAGCCTCGGAACGTCGGCAGAGCAATCGGGTGGTCGTGGTGTGCACGACAACGGCAACGGCTCGCTCATGCGCATCCTCCCCGTGCCACTGGCTTTGATGGATTGCGATCTAGACATGTTTTGTGACCGCATCTCACGCGCATCGGCGATCACCCATGCGCATGACCGATCCAAGCTCGCTTGCGTGCTCCACGGCCTTTTCGTGCGTGCCCTCATGAACGGAGATGATCCCGTCAAAGCCCACGCCAAAGCAGCGACCGAGTTTAGGGGGCGCTACGGCTCACATGCTGAGTTTTCACATTTTTCGCCGCTGCTGAATCCTGATCTTGCCTCTCAACCGGAGACTGCCATTCAATCCAGCGGCTACGTCCTGCACACGCTCACCGCTTCGATCTGGTGCCTACTGACCACCAACACCTTCGCCGAATGCGTCCTCAAAGCCGTGAATCTCGGCGATGACACTGACACGACCGGCTGCGTCGCCGGTGGTCTCGCAGGTGTGTATTACAGCATGGATGCCATTCCCACTAACTGGGTCGCTGCTCTGCCCCGACAAGCCGATCTGACGACGCTCTTCCAAGGGTTCCTTGGCAAAAATATGGATGTCAAAAAGGAACTCCTTCCCGCCCATTTTTCTGACACCCATCTTTTTGCCAGCCCATCCGAATCGATCGGAGACGCTCAACTCCAAACCCTCCAAGCCGACATCACGAAGCTCGACGTCGATGCCATCGTCAACGCGGCCAACTCCTCCCTGTTGGGCGGCGGTGGCGTGGATGGAGCGATTCATCGTGCCGCAGGTCCCGATCTGCTGGCCGAATGCCGCATGCTGAACGGCTGCCGCACCGGCGAGGCAAAAATGACGAAGGGGCATCGCCTCAAAGCGCGACACATCATCCACACCGTCGGCCCCATCTGGAACGGCGGCAAAAACGGCGAAGCAGACAAACTGCGCGCCTGCTACACGAACTCCCTGCGCCTCGCCGCCGAGGCAGGCCTGCGAAGCATCGCCTTCCCGTGCATCTCGACGGGCGTGTATCGCTTCCCGGCAGATCAAGCGGCTCAAATCGCCGTGGAAAGCGTGCGATCGTTTTTGGAAACGCCGTGCTCCATCCAGACCGTGACCTTCTGCTGCTTCAGCGAGGCGGATCGGGCGCGGTATGACCAACTCCTCAACTCATGACAAAGTCCGAAACTGCCATCCTGGGCTCACTGCTTGGCACCGCTGTCGGTGATGCCCTCGGGCTGCCCTACGAAGGCATGTCGAGAGAGCGGGTGCGGGCTTTCGGAGAGATCCGGCATCGGTTTCTGGGCCAGCGAGGCATGTTCAGCGATGACACGGAACACACGCTGATGCTCGCCGCGGCAATGCATGCACACCGCGAGGATGTGAGGGCGTTTCAACGCGGCTTCGCGTGGAAGCTCCGATGGTGGTTGCTCGGGCTGCCTGCGGGCGTGGGCTTGAGCACGGCGAAGGCGATTCTGCGACTTTGGATCGGCTTTCCGCCGTCGAAGTCTGGTGTGCGCTCCGCTGGAAACGGCGCGGCCATGCGCAGCGCCATCGTGGGCGTGTTTTGGGCGGATGACGATGCCAAGCGACGTGAGTTCGCTCTGGCGGCCTGCCGTGTCACGCACACCGATCCTCGCGCCGAAGAATCGGCCATCCTTGTCGCGGAGGCGGCGGCGCTGGCAGCGAATCGAATTCCGACGGTCGAGGCTCTGAATCACCTTCGTCCGTTCGTGACGTCCGAAATCATGAAGGAGCAGTTTGAGGTGCTGGAGCAGACTTTAAGCGAAAACAACAGCGTCAGCGAGTTCGCCACGCGAATGGGCTGTGGATACGGCGTGAGCGGATTCGCCCCTCACACGGTGGCGGTGGCGCTTTTCGCCTGGTTGCGGCATCGCGATGATTTTGAGACCGCCGTTCGTTCGGTCATCGCATGCGGTGGCGATACGGACACGGTCGCCGCCATCACCGGCGGCATCTGCGGAGCCGAAGTGGGCGAAAAAGGCATCCCGACCGCGTGGATCGACGGCATCTGCGACTGGCCGCGCTCCGTGGCACATGTGCGCGAGGTCGCTGCGGCCATGTCTGACCACTCGACACCAATGCCAAGAGTCTTTTGGTTTTCGGTGCTGCTCCGAAATGTCGTTTTTCTCGCCGTCGTGTTACTGCATGGCTTCCGGCGTTTGCTGCCGCCCTACTGATCTCCACTCATCCTAGAAACCCATAACTCACCACACACCATGTTCGGCCTCCGATTCATCAAGATTCCTCCCACGACGCATGTCATTCAACACAGCGGCGGCAAGATCGTCCGCGAGGGCGCAGGGATTTCGTTCTTTTATTATTCGCCCACGACCTCGCTCGTGGCGGTACCGGTGGGTAGTACGGATGTGCCGTTCATCTTTGAGGAGCAGACGGCGGATTATCAAAGCGTGAGCCTGCAAGGGCAGATCACCTATCGCATCGCGGAGCCGAAGAAGGTGGCGGGTCTGATGGACTTTACCTTGGAACCCAGCGGGCGCGGATACGCCTCGGAAGACCCGGAGAAGCTGCCGCAGCGTGTGATCAATCTCGTGCATGTACTGGCGCGGGCGGAGATCGAGAAACTGCCTCTGCGACAAGCGCTGCGTGCCTCGGAGGCGCTGGTGTCGGCGATTCGCGGCCAGCTCGGCACCTCGGCGGAGCTGTCAGCTCTGGGACTCGAGGTGCTAGGGCTCTCGCTGCTCGCGATCAAACCGACGCCCGAGACGGCGCGTGCTTTGGAAGCGGAAACTCGCGAACAACTGCTCAAAGGTGCGGACGAGGCCATTTTCATGCGTCGAAACGCCGCTGTCGAGCAGGAGCGCGCGATCAAGGAGAACGAGCTCAACACGGAGATCGCCGTGGAAAACAAAAAGCGGCAGATCCGTGAGACGCAGATGGATGCCGAGAAGGCCGTGCAGGAAAAAGAGGCCCAGCTCGAACGCGCGAAGCTCGAAACGAACATCGGACTCGAAGAGGAGCGCAAGAAGCTCGTTTCGCTGGCGGCGGAAAACGCGAGATCGGAATCGGACACGCGGGCCTACGGCATCTCGACCACGATGCAGGCGCTTTCGAGCGCGGACGCGAGCGTGCTGCAAGCCCTCGCCACCAGCGGTATGAAACCGCAGCAACTCATCGCCTTTGCCTTCCAGGAGCTGGCCGCCAAGGCGGACAAGATCGGCAATCTCAACATCTCGCCAGAGCTACTCAGCGAGTTGCTGGCAAATCCGGGTGGGAAGAAGTGAATCTCGCAGGGGCACCATGAACCGTCTCACCGAAACCAAGATCATCCTCGTCGTGCGCGCGACGCGGCTGGCGGACTTGAAGGCCAAGTTTGCGACCAAATCGCAGGCGAAGTTCTATGTGAGCCGGCTTGGGGGTGATTTTGGCGATTACGAACGCGAGGATGCGAAGTATCAGGAGGCGATCCAGCAGGCGCAGCATTTGCTGAGCGAGCTGGGTCGCGTGCAGCTCGTGCAACGGGTGTTTTTACCCAACTTTGTGTTTGGGCAGCAAGACATCGTGGTGGCGCTGGGACAAGATGGTCTGGTGGCCAACACGCTGAAGTATCTGAACGGCCAGCCACTCGTCGGGGTGAATCCGGACCCAACGCGGTATGACGGCCAGCTTTTACCCTTCAAGGTCTCGAATCTCGCCAAGATCATGCGCGAGGTATTGCACGGCGGACGCCCCAAACGCGAGGTGACGATGGCAGAGGCCAGCCTGAATACCGGATTGAGCCTTTGCGCGGTCAATGACCTCTTCATCGGCATGAAGTCGCATGGATCGGCGCGTTATCGGATCTCGCTTGGGAAGTCCGCGGAGAATCATTCGTCGAGCGGTGTGATCGTCTCCACGGGCCTGGGCTCGACCGGCTGGTTCAAAAGCCTGATGGCAGGAGCCTCGGCCATCGCCGTGGCCGCTGGGCGTGCCGGATCCATGCCGCCAAAGGAAACAAGCTTCTCGTGGGATGCCCGGTATCTCTATTTCACCGTGCGCGAGCCCTTCCCCAGCAACACCACCGGCGCGGCGTTGGTCTTTGGCAAGGTGACGCCCCAACAGCCACTCGTGATCGAATCGCAGATGGGCGAGAATGGCGTGATCTTCAGCGATGGCATCGAGCATGACTTCATCGAGTTCAATTCGGGCACGAAGGCCACCATCACGCTCGCCAAGCGCCAAGGCAGGCTGGTAATTTGATCACCCCACCGCGCTGACATCCAGCTTCACGAAGTCGAGCAGCTCCTCGCTGCTCATATCGGTGAGGAGTTTTTCGGCGCCGGAGCCATCGCCGATGAGGTCTTGGGCGAGGGACATCTTTTCGTCGATGAGGGCGTCGATGCGTTGTTCGATGGTGCCTTGGCAGACGAATTTGTGGACGATGACGTTCTTTTTCTGGCCGATGCGGAAGGCGCGGTCGGTGGCTTGGTTTTCGACGGCGGGGTTCCACCAGCGGTCGAAGTGGATGACGTGGCTGGCGGCGGTGAGGTTGAGGCCGGTGCCGCCGGCTTTGACGCTGATGACCATGAAGGGCGGGCCGCCGGGCTGCTGGAAGGCTTCGACGAGCTCGGGGCGCTTCTTCACGCTGGTGCCGCCGTGCAGGATGAGGCCTTCGCGGCCGAAAATAGTGCTCAGGTAGCGGGCGAGCGGATCGCAGGTCTCCTGGAACTGCGTGAAGATGAGAGCGCGCTCGCGTTTCTCGGCGAGTTCGCCGCAGATCTCGGCGAGGCGGGCGAACTTGCCGCTATCGGCGGGTGACCAGGCACCGTCGCCGTTCCAGTGGCTGGGGTGGTTGCAGACTTGCTTGAACTTGAGCAGGAAGCCGAGCACGAGACCTTGGCGCTTGATGGGCTCCATCTCTTTGTCGGCGAGCATCTTGGCGAGTTGATCGACGAGCTTCGCGTAAATCGTCGCCTGGCGTTTGGTGAGGCCGCAGAAGGCCTTCAGCTCGATCTTGTCCGGGAGATCGCTGATGATGCGGCGATCCGTCTTCATGCGGCGCAGGATGTAAGGCCGCACGAGGCGACGCAGTGGCGCGTAGCCTTCGCTGGATTTCGCGCAGCGCTTCACGGCATCGGCAAACGCTGCGCTGCCGCCGAGGAGGCCGGGATTGAGGAAATCGAAGAGGCTCCAGAGATCGCCGGGGCGGTTTTCGACCGGTGTGCCGGTCAAAGCGATGCGCGTGGGTGCCTGCAAGGCCTTCACCGCCTTTGCGGAGCCGCTGCCGCTGTTTTTGATGGCCTGCGCTTCATCGAGAATGACCATGCTCCAGGCGTGCGAGAGCCAGGCGTCGGTCTTTTGCAGGAATTGATAGGTCGTGAGCATCACATCAAAGCCACGCAGCGCATCCGCCGGATGCGTGGCGGCGAGCGTGAGCCTTTCGCGATCGGTCTGCGAGGGATGCGCGATGAAGAGGCGCAAATCGGGCGCGAACTTGGCAACCTCGGCCTTCCAGTTTCCGATGAGCGAGGCGGGGACGATGAGGAGAGCGGGAGCGCGGACGCCCTCGTCCGCTTTCTTCGCCAACAGCAAAGCAATCACCTGCACCGTCTTCCCCAGCCCCATGTCATCCGCGAGGCAGGCTCCAAGGCCCATTTGCGTCATGAACTTCAACCACGCGAAACCTTGCCGCTGATAGGGGCGCAACGTCGCACGCAGATTTTCAGGTGGAGAGGCTTCTTCGGGGTTTTGGAGCTTTTGGAGCACTTCGGCGAGTTTTTCGCCGGCGATGAGGGTGCTCCACTCGGGCACGAATTCGGCCACGTCGCCTTCGGCGGCCGTTTTGGCCTCGCCGAAGCCCGCAAGAAGTCGCATGCCGTCGAGAAAGCCGATGCCGCCCTCGCCGGTGGCGTTTTGCACGCGTTTCCAGTGCGCCATGACCTGCTGCAATTTTTCGCCATCGACCTCGACCCACTTGCCGCGCAGCGAAACGAGCCCCGTGTCGGCGCTAAGCAGCTTTTCGAGCTCCGCAGGCGTCAGCGGCTCGCCATCGAGGCTTTGCTCGATCTTGAAGCTGAGCAGCGTGCCGGCATGCAGCGAGGTCTTCTTCGGTGCGTCGATGGTCACCGCAACAGTCGGGCGCGAAGTCTTGCCGGCTTTCCACCAGTCCGGCAGCTTCATGATGATGCCGCATTCTTGAAACACGGCTGTCTCGCGCAGCACGCGATAGGCCTCCTGCGGCGACATCGCCATCGGTTGGAAGAGTCGCTTCGATTCGAGCCACTCGCGCAGCAGCTTCGATTGGTCCGCGGCGAGCCGCACGGGCTCCAGCAGCGCATTCAGCGCCGTTTGATCCTTCTGCCCGGCATAAAGCTGAAGCGCCCGCGCCAGCGGCAGATGCTGCGGCTGGCCAGTGGCGCTGAGTTTTTCCGTGAAGGTCGCGAGGAAGGCGAAGGGGCGCTGCGTGTCCGTCTTGTTCTCCGCGAGGTGAAAGCTCACGCGACCGACCACATGCCAAGCGGGGCATTCCTCGCGCAGCCACGCCTCGACGCCCTGGGTGGCGAGTTGGGCGATGTGCGCCGCGAGATCGTTCCACCATCGCTCCAGCACCTCCGCCGTGACATGCTCCGCGCCGATGAAAGGCGGCATCGTCGCGAGAAAGGCCGTGCGTTCCTCCAGCGAAGGCACCGGAAGCTGCTCGGTGCTTTTTGTCTGGCATAACCGCGTGAAAAGTCGCTGCGCCCACTCCCGAAGCCATCGAAATGGCGGCTCCAGCTCCGCCTCATGCAGTTCGGCGGCCAGCAGACGCATCAGCGGCGCCGCCCCGTCACACCCGCTCATCTTCCGCTCCACCGACGACTCCGCCGCGCCTTCCAGCGTGAGGATTCCTTCGGGGGTGATGACGGGGGTGAGCATGAGGTAGATTATTCCATGAATCAAGGCTTGGCATGATGTCCCCAAGGATGTTCCAGCAGCCAAGTCAGCGCTTGGCGCAATTCAGCATCCGGCTCTTTGGCGATCCATGCTTTCATCTCGTCGGGTTTTGTCACCGCCCACACGCGGAGCGAGCAGAAGGTGCGGTCTGTGACGCCGCCTTCATCAGCCAGGTTGTCGTCACCACTGAAGAACTTCCCCACTTCCTTCCAATCGATCCAAGGTGAGTGTTTGAGGCAGCGAATGCCAAAACGTGCGCACTCGGCAGCGTCGATGCCACCCCATTTCTCCATGACGTAGATGGCGCTTCTGCCGAGCACCTCGTCCAGACTGTCTTTCGGCAGCCGGGAGAGATCAAACTGGTTCAAAAAGCCGAGCCCGGCATGCACGCCGTTCATCGCCGACGCTCCATACGCACAGCCTTCGAATGCCTGGCCGATGATTTCGGCATTCCTCGAGCGCAGGGCTTCTTCCATGGCCATTTCGGGCTGCCAGGCCGCCAGCATTCGCAATGAGTCGGCTTTCTCGTTTTCCGGTATCGCCTGCATCCACTGGCCCCGCGTCTTGGCATTCACGCGATGGATGAGGATGCATTTGGCAGCCCATGCCTCGTTCATCGGCTGGCTCTCCACCCATTTGCGCATGCCATCATCGTCGAGCTGCGACCAGAGGAGAAGAAACTCGGTCGAGACGGTTCCAGTTCGCTCAGGCAACTGACGTGCTTCATCAGCCGACCAACGTTTCAGTTCGATTTCGCGGATGAACTGAGCCGCGCTAGCGGGGCTGAAGGCGAGTCGCTTTCGCATGGCGACTTCAAAGAAGAGTTCGGCAGCCAGACCTTCGGCAGGCTCGGAAGGTGCCCCACCACTCTGGAAGACTTTGACCAGATCGGGCAAGTTTGGTGCGTGATCGCGCTCGCGAGGCCAGTCGTCGAAATGCTCGAACCAGAGCTGAGCGAAGGCCTTGAGCAGGCTTTGCTTCTTCGCGGCGTCGCAATCAGAAAAGTCTGCCGCATAGGGAAAGGATGCCAAGGTGTTGCGATCCAGCCAAAAGCGGCTCTGACGGATCGCAGCTGCATTTTGCACGATGATGGCGTCCCGATGGTGCCAAGAGTCGTAGCCCAAATACCCATTCTCGATGCCAACGAGGTCGATTAGCTGCTTCACCCGCTCAAACGCAGCCGTAGGATCGCGTTTCGCCCAGATTTCCAGCATCACTGAGACCAGCGGATCCGGGTTTTGCACGCCTTCCAAAGCGATGGCGGTGTCGAAAGCCAGGCCGAAGTGGATGAGCGGCACTTCATCGTTCAAATACGAGGCCAACACCGAGCGCCGGATGTCGAGGTTTGGCTCTAGAAAGATGCGCTCAATCACCTTTGGCACCTCATGGGGCTTCACATCGAGCCATGGAAGCTCAGTGAGCGGCTTGAAGTCGTGAGGTTTCCAGGACAGGCGTTGGGCCGTGGCCGTCGAGGCCAGCAGCAAGGCTGCAAAGCTCGTGAAGAGCGCATTCATGTCCGTTTTACGCGCTGTGTTTGCGCAACGCCGCCAGCACCTTCGCCTTGTCGCACGCGAGAGCGGCGGCGAGGTCGAGGACAAGACCGGGGAAGATGCGGCTGCGGAGCTTGCCGTGGCGGTCGGGTTTCATCTTGATGTACTGGCCCTCTTCGAGCACGAACCAGTCGATCTCGGCATCCTCGGTGCGCCACACGATGTATTCGGCGACTTCAAGACGACGATAGACGCGGAGTTTGTCGCGCAGGTCGATGGAAGCCGTGCTGGAGGCGATTTCGACGACGAGTTCAGGCGAGCCGCAGAGGTAACTTTTGGTGTTCAGCCAAACGCGACCGCCTTTGCGCGGAGGAGAGCAGAGTATGGCGTCGGGTTGGAAAGCGTTTTCGGCGTCGAGGAGAAGGGTGGCGTTTGGAAGCGCCTCGAGCGCATGTTCGGAGGCATAGGTGAATAACCAGCCTTGGAGAAGTCCATCAGGACGAGAATGAGTGACGCGAACTGGGGATGGCATATGAACGACTCCTTCGATGAGCTGGGCTTTCTTCACGCCGGGCATGTCCTCGTAACGGCGGAGGAACTCGGTCAGTGTGAGCATGTCGCCATTTTCGAGCGGCGGAAGGACAGC